>JBGVAQ010000279.1:0-5907 GCA_045224775.1 Acutalibacteraceae bacterium
TGCCGTACTGCTCAAAATTGCCGCCAAGCTCAAGTGTACCGTTTGTGATGTCGTTATTCCCCTGACCGTCACCCCAGTAACTGTTTATATAGCAGTTTCCTTTTACATGCAGATAGTCATTTGCATCATTCATTTTGAGAGTGCCGTAAGTAGTACCGTATTCAACAACATCATCACTTTTATATGTTACCGATTGCAGTCTGTAATCGCCGTTTACAGTTATATGTCCGTTATTGAGATCAAGTGAACCGTCTTTATGATAATAGTTGCCCGATACATTTATTGTACAGCCGTTAAGATCTATCCCTTTGGTCTGTATGAAGTCACCGTTAATATTAAGTACACCGTTTTCTTCAAAGCTTACAGCATTGTACTGTGTAAAATTGCCGTTGACAGTCATAGTACCGCCGCTGACATTTATATCCTGATAGTTTATAACATCTCCGTTTACGGTGAGATTGCCGCCGTGAATATAAATGATTCCGCTGCCTGTAACAGTACCGTTTATTACAACTGTTGCTCCGTTAAGATCAAGATCCTGATCGAAAAAAACATTTCCGTCTATTACTGCTACCTCACCGATAGTCTTTTCGGCTACTATCTCACTGAGTACATAAGTCTGAACTTCATTATCTGCTGCCGCAGCCGATATTGCAGGTACAAAAGGTATAGCAAGAGCTGCAAGCAAAGCAAGTGTCAGTATTTTTCTGTAAAGTTTCTTTTTTAAATTCATAAAATCACCCACTCATTTTGTAAAAATATTTCGGCGGCATGACCGCCATGTGCGTACATTTTTTGCTTACCGTTTATGAATTATCACCTCATTTGTCACAAATAGTATTAATAACAATCACTATCATCTCATTATGAACATTATAATTATATCATAAAGTAACTTAACTTTAAACCCATATCCAAAATTATTATGCAATACGCTTATAAATTTAACTGTTTATTAATAAAAATATCAGTAAATGAAAATTATGTTCATTTTTCTTATTTTATTGATATAAATATGTGTCTTTACTATTCCGCAAAAAGCTGATATAATTATGCGGTAAACAGTAAAGGGAGGTCAAAAAATGGCATTCAAGGCAAGAGAATATCCTTACATAAAAATATCCAAAAAAGCGGAAAGCAGCGTACTTCAGGGACATCCCTGGGTATATGACGGAGAACTGAAAGATATAAACGGCGTACCAGAAAACGGTGAGCTTGTCGATGTTTTAGGCTCATCGGGACAGTATCTTGGTACAGGTCTTTATAACGACAATTCAAAGATAAAAATAAGAATAATATCAAGGAACGCAAACGACAAATTTGATACAGCCTTCTTTGAGAGAAGAATACGCTATGCGTGGGATTACCGCAAAACAGTTATGGGAAATGACACAAACTGCTGTCGTATAATATTCGGTGAGGCTGATACTTTCCCCGGTCTTACGGTAGATAAATTCAATGATATACTCGTTACACAGACGCTTTCACTCGGTATCGAAAAACGCAAGAACATTATATTTCCCCTGCTCGTCAAGGTACTCAATGAGGATGGTATGAACATAAGGGGAATATATGAAAGAAATGATGTTTCCATACGCAAGCTTGAGGGTATGACAGAAAACAAAGGATTCTATAACATTGAAGATCTGCCAGTGCCGGAAAGCACAAGCGTTGTAATAAACGAAAACGGCATAAAATACAATGTAGATTTTGAGAACGGTCAGAAAACAGGATTTTTCCTCGACCAGAAATATAACCGTCTTGCTGCGGCAAAAATAGCCAAAGGCAGACGTGTCCTCGACTGCTTTACTCATACAGGCTCATTCGCACTCAATGCCGCCGCTGGAGGTGCGGAACATGTATGCGCCGTTGATATATCAGAGGATGCCGTTAAAATGGCTGAAAGCAATGCAAAGCTCAACGGTCTTGAAAACAGAATGTCTTTCAAAGCGGCAAATGTATTCGACCTTCTCCCAGAAATACCCAAAAGTGACGGCTATGACTTTATAATCCTTGATCCGCCTGCATTTACAAAATCTCGTTCAACCGTTGACAGTGCAATGCGTGGTTACAAGGAGATAAATCTCCGTGCAATGAAACTTCTTCCGAGAGGCGGCTATTTAGCTACCTGCTCATGTTCACATTTTATGCGTGATGATCTTTTCCGTTCTATGCTTAAAAGTGCGGCTTTCGATGCACACGTTTCTTTAAGACAGATAGAAGCACGTCAGCAAAGTCCCGACCACCCTATACTCTGGAATGTTCCCGAAACAGACTATCTTAAATTCTATATTTTCCAGATAGTGTAATATCTTTTTAAAAAAATTTGAAATAAGCCTTGCATTTTGTCGCAGGATATGTTATAATTCGTTTGTTATCTATGAAGAAACGAAAGAGGTGAGTAAGAATGAAGGAGAACATACATCCTAATTATCAGCAGACAACCATAACTTGTGCTTGCGGTAATGTAATTGAAACAGGTTCAACAAAGAAAAACATCAGAGTTGAAATCTGCTCAAAGTGTCACCCGTTCTTCACAGGCAGACAGAAGCTTGTTGATACAGGCGGTCGTGTTGACAAATTCAAAAAGCGTTACGGTATGGGTAAGTAATAATCGGATATCGGTTACAACCAGGGCGGCACATTTTTGTGTCGTCTTTTTTTCTCTATCGGGAGGTGAAGACCATGCAATATAAAACCGTAAGAAATTCAGGCTCGGATGAATTTACCGAACAGCGTTCAAGATTTATAGGCTATGTATGCCCCGTAAAAACAGAATCCGAAGCTCTGGCTTTTATAAACGAAAAGAAAAAAATCCACTGGGATGCACGTCATAATGTATATGCATATGTTCTGAGAGAAAGCGGTATCCAACGATACAGCGATGACGGCGAACCTCACGGCACAGCCGGTGTACCTGTGCTTGATATTATCGTAAAATCGGGTATAACAGATGTTGTCGTTGTCGTTACAAGATATTTCGGCGGAATACTTTTAGGTACGGGCGGTCTTGTGCGAGCATATACAAAGGGCGCATCAATAGCTCTCAAAGCCGGAAATATAATCACTATGCAAAGCTGTAATATATGCACCCTGAGCTGTGACTACACAAGATACGGCAGACTTTCAGGTCTTATACCCGCATTCGGCGGAGTTATCGACAGCACTGACTTCGGCGCAGACGTAACACTCAATTTCCACATAGCTCCCGAAAATTACAATGCATTTTCAAAACAGCTTGCAGAGCTTACCTGCGGCAGCATCACGGCAGAAATAACCGATGAGAAATTCTTTGAAATGTCGTCCGATGATGAATAAAATTTTCCAAAAATTTTTTTAAAAAAATAAAGGTATACGGACAAATTCTGCGTATATATATACAGAAGCACTCAGGAGGTGGTTTTGTGTATATACGTCAGCAGCTTGAACAGAATGAAAAACTCATACTCTCCCCCTATGCCTGTCTTTCCGCAAACAGCAAAGGACGTGAAAAAACGGAGGAAAAATGCCCCGTCAGAACAGAATTTCAGCGTGACAGGGACAGGATAATACACTGTAAGTCGTTCCGCAGACTGAAACACAAAACACAGGTCTTTCTTTCGCCCGAAGGCGACCACTACAGAACAAGACTTACACACACACTTGAAGTATCACAGATAGCCCGTACAATAGCAAGAGCCTTACAGCTCAATGAAGACCTTACCGAAGCAATCTCTCTCGGTCACGATCTCGGACATACGCCATTCGGTCATGCAGGAGAAAGAGCCTTGAATGAAATCGTTCCTAACGGTTTCAGGCACTATGAACAAAGCCTCAGAGTTGTTGAAAAATTAGAAAAAAACGGCAAAGGTCTTAATCTTACATATGAAACAAGAAACGGTATATTATGTCATACCAAAGGCAAGGAAGCCGACACGCTTGAAGGACGTATTGTCCGTCTTGCAGACAGGATAGCATATATAAACCATGATATAGATGATGCTGTACGAGCAAATATAATTTCCGAAAACGACATACCCCCGAACATATCACGCATACTCGGAAATACCACAAATTCACGCATAAACACACTTGTGCTTTCGATAATAAACAACACCCATACAGACGAACTGAGAATGTCTCCCGATATACAGGATGCTTTTGAAAAGCTTCACGGCTTTATGTTCGACATCGTTTATTCAAACAGCTATGCAAAGCATGAGGAAAAAAAAGTTCCCCAGCTTATAGAGCTTCTTTATACATATTTCAAGAAACACAAAGGGCTTCTTCCGAAAGAAAATATGCTCACTGCCGAAAAAGAAGGCATAGACAGAGCAGTATGCGACTACATATCAGGTATGACTGACCACTTCGCAACAGAAACATTCAAAAATATATTTATTCCTTATGCATGGCAGCTTGCCCCGACAAATAAAAGGAGAGGAAAAAATGCCGATACCTGAAGAATTTATACAGGAACTGAAACACAGGTCGGATATCGTTGATGTGGTATCCTCATATGTCAGCCTGAAAAAATCAGGGCGGACTCTCATGGGACTTTGTCCTTTCCATAATGAAAAATCCCCCTCATTCAGCGTTTCCGCCGAAAACGGCTATTTTCACTGCTTCGGCTGCGGAGCAGGCGGAGATGTTATAACATTTATAAAAAGAATAGAAAACTTAGACTATATAGACGCAGTTAAATTCCTTGCACAAAGAGCAGGAATGGCCGTACCCGAAGGAAAATCCACCGACGGGCTTACAAAACTCCGTACAAGAATATATGAAGCAAACCGTGAAGCCGCAAAATTCTATAACAAGTTCCTCTATACCCCACAGGGAAAAGACGGACTTGATTATCTCAAAAGCAGACATCTTTCCGACAAGACTATAATACATTTCGGTCTGGGATATTCTCCGAAGTCAAGATTTGAGCTTGTAAACCATCTCAAAAAAAAGGGCTTTACCGACAGCGAGCTTATACAGGCAAACCTTGCAAACAAATCTGACAAGGGATATCTTTTCGACAGATTTTCAGACAGAGTGATGTTCCCTATAATCGACCTCAGAGGAAATGTCGTTGCTTTCGGCGGACGGATAATGTCTGATATTAAACCCAAATATCTCAACACTTCCGATACTCCCGCATTCAACAAGAGCCGCAACCTTTTTGCACTCCAGTTTGCAAAAAACAAAGCCAACGGTCAGCTTATACTTGTTGAAGGCTATATGGACGTTATCGCACTTCATCAGGCAGGCTTTGAAAATGCTGTTGCTACTCTCGGCACTTCCCTTACAAACGAACAGGCAACTATCATCAAACGCTATTGTGAGGAGATAATAATATGCTACGATTCGGATGAAGCAGGTCAGAAAGCCACTTCAAGAGCTATATCCATCTTACGTCCGACAGGTCTGCGTATAAGAATACTAAAAGTCCCCAGCGGAAAAGATCCCGATGAATTTATAAGCTCATACGGCGAACAAGGCCCTGCACGTTTTCGTATGCTGCTTGAAAAAAGCGGAAATGATGCTGACTACAGACTGCAGAGCATACGTTCAAAATATGACCTCGACATAACAGAACAGCGTGTTGAATTTCTTACGGAAGCCGCACAGCTTATTTCTACATTCGACAACAAAATTGAACAGGATATATATACCGCAAAGCTTGCCGAAGAACTCAGCGTCAATAAAGACGCCATAAATCAGCAGGTACAGCGTTTCTATAATAAGAGATCCCGTGATGACAGAATACGGGTACAGCGTGAGATAAGAGATACTCTCGCCGCAAAAAACGACAGGATCAACATGGAAAAAGCCGCAAATCTCAGGGCTGCGAATGCCGAAGAAGCTCTTATAGCCATTATCATGTATGATCCGGGCACAGCTATGAAAATATTCAGAAAGCTGCCGCCGGAAAAATTT
>JBGVAQ010000280.1:0-5372 GCA_045224775.1 Acutalibacteraceae bacterium
CGGAATAAGGAGGCTGCCCTTGTCAAGGTGCTTCGGATCGTTTTCCCATGATGAAGGAACGATTTCAATCTTCCACTCTGACGGATCAGGCATTTCCATGATTGACAGCATCTCAGCGAAATAGTACTCGACACGCGCGATGTTCATTTCGTCCAGGATGACGATGTTGATGTCGTCATTAAATGAAGACTCGTAAACTCTCTTGAGTGTTTCTGTTTCATTGAACTTCTTTGAGAACTCGTTGAAGTATCCGAACATTTCGGATCTGTCTCTCCATGACGGCTGAACAGATACGATCGTAGCATCGTTCTTGAAGAACTTACCCATTGCGTACGGAAGTGATGTCTTACCTGTACCTGAAATACCCTGGAGGATAATCAGCTTGGTTGAAGCAAAGCCCGCAAACATGGTTCTGATGATTTTAGGCTCATAGAACAGGTGCATCTTCGAACATGCAAAGTTTCTGAAGTTGTCGCAGAGCTCTTCGAGAGTGAAGTCGTTGCGGTAGTTCGGAGCCATGTAGTACTCGTACTTCTTGTCGACTTCGTCGAGTCTTGCAAAACGTACGGGATGGAGCTCTTCTTCTGCAGATTCGCTGCGCTCCCCTTCTTCGCCGTTGTCTTCTCTGAGAGCCTGTTCTTCGGATTCCTGATAAATCTTGTTAAGATCTTCAACCGAGACAGTGGACTGTCCGAGTTTGAGAGCCATGATTCTCTCTCTTTCCTGAGTCAGTCTCTGAACGTCTCTGTGCATGTCAGCAAGTTCCTGAAGGAGGTCTTCGGTACCGAGAGCCGTATGTCTTGTGCTTATAGCCTTTCTGATTGCGAGGACTATAAGGTAAATAACTGCTGCCCAGACACCATAGACTATGATGAATGCCAGAATCGAGAAGACCCAGTCAATGAAAGTGAATTGGTCTTTGAAAGTATTAAATTGCGATATATAGCCCGGGATGTTGAATATAGCCACAAGACCGCTGAAAAGTCCTGAAAGCATTGACCACAAGCCATCTATCATCTTCGTCATGAAGGCGAAAAACCAGTTAAGAAAACCGTCCATTGTTTCTCCTTAGCAAAATCAAACGGCCTTTTATTGGAAGGCCGAATGAAATAATCTCAATATTTGAAATAACTACTTCGGTCACTCAGTTTTAGAGTCGTCTTTTTCACTCTCGTCAACTTCTGAAGATTCTGTGTTTTCTTCTGCTACTTCTTCAGGTTGCTCAACCTTTTCGTCTGTTGCCTGCTCACTTGTGTTGTCTGTATTATTTTCTTCTGTCGGAACTACTTCTGCAGGAACTTCGTCAACCGGAGCTTCCTCTATAGGTGCTTCTTCTGCGGGAGCCTCTTCTGCTGGAGTTTCTTCTGCAGGTGCCTCCTCAGCGGGGGTCTCCTCTACAGGAGCATCCTTTTCAGGTTCAACGCCCTGAGATGATGCATTTGAACTTGCAGCCTGCTTAGCAAGGTATTCTTCAATTGCTTTTCTCTTGATTTCTTCTTCATCTGCAGCACTCAGACCTGCTTTTGCTTCCTTAGGTCCTTTGACTTTGATGAACATTACTACGAATCTTATGAGTTCATAGAGGAAGAACACTGCAAGCGGTATTACGATGCACACAAGGAATCCTGTTGAACTTCCGAGGAACGAAATAACTGATCCGAGACCGGATACTTTTGTTCCTGTGTAAATACCGATAACACTTGTTGACAGGATTTCGGGATCTTCGATATTATGGCTATATTCTACGTTTGTACCCATTGTGGTGTAGTAAACAAAACCGTTCGCTTCTCTCACCTTGGTAATCTGGTGAGTTTCAATATCGTTGCCGATCTTTCCGTCTCCATTGATATCCAGAGGAGAATAGAATGTGATAACATCTCCTACTTTGCACTGAGCTGCCTCCGGCATTCCTGAAACTTTCTTTACCACGATCATGTCGCCTGTTCTGATACTCGGGGCCATTGAGTCAGATACGATGGAGATGTAGCTGTTTCCGAAAAGTGACGGAACTCCATCAGCATCCTTCTGGGCTGAGAATACGAATATAGTGACTACGACGGAGAAGACTACAAACACCCATAACAGGACATTTACAATCACTCCACCAACTTTTGCGGCTTTAGATTTGGATTTTTCTTGAGTATTATCCATTTATCCACCTCGTAATTTTTCATTTTTTCTTGAATAAGAAAACGTTACCCTACAATTATATATGACTTTTTGCAACTTTTCAACAATATGACTATATATTTTTTATTTTGTAATATACTTGTAACGAAAATACGTTGAGCATCATTAAAAAGAGTGTATGCATTTTTTACCACTTTTTTCCTGCGGTGTCAATATATATTATATATATAGTAATGATTTTAAGTAGTTTTTTGGACGGATTTGTGTCAGATAATCTTTTCCATGACTGTTTTCATGGGCTTCATACCGCACTTTTCGTAGAACCTGACTGCGCCATCGTTCAAATTCCAAACGTTTAGCGTCATGTTGTAACAGCCATATTCTTTTGCAACCGATGCAACATAATCAACAAGCGCTTTTCCGATTCCCTGTCCTCTGTGTTTTTCATCGACACATAAGTCGTCCAGAAACATTGTCTTTATATTCGTCAGGGATATTCCGCCTTCATTGTGCTTTATGAGGCAGAAAGCATAACCGAGAACTTCGTCGTTTTCGTCGACCGAAACGAATATGGGACTTGTCTCTTTCCCCATTATTTTTTCAACTTCATCAGGACTGTATTTCGGAATATTCGGGACAAAAATGTCAGGCCGGCACCGAGCATGCAGATCATGAATCTGCATTAACAGGTCCATTATTTTCGGTATGTCTTTTTTCGTAGCTTTTCGAATCGTCATATTTTCCTCGCATGGATGTTTTTTTACTTGTAATTATACCCTGTTTTTATGTGTGGAACAATAAAAAAAGACAGGGCCGGTCGGCTCGACCGGTCCCATCCTCTGGTTTTGAGATTATTCAATTGCTATGGTTTTCTTTTCAGGAAGTTTAGCTTTTGGATCTTTCTTTGCGATATTCAGGCTGAGCAAACCATGTTCCATTTTGGCCTTGATATCTTCCTGTTCAATATCTTCACCAACATAGAAGCTTCTTGTAAGGGTTCCTGAATATCTCTCCTGACGGAGAACTTTTCCGGATTTCTTATCCTTCTCTTCTTTGTCGAGACCTTTTGTTGCTGTAATGGTCAGATAACCATTTTCAAGATTGAGCTGAACCTGTTCCTTGTTGAATCCAGGAAGATCAATATCCAGTTCATAATGATCTTCAAGTTCACGAATATCTGTTCTCATCAGATTCTTTGCATTGTGACCATAGAGAGGATTTCTTCTTCCTAAGAATTCGCGATCAACATCGTCCATCCAATCGTCAACAAAATCATTTACCAAATTTCCACCAAATACTGTAGGCAAGTACAACATAAGTCATTCCTCCATTCGTTTTATATATTTGGTCCGGTCTAATCCGAACTGCTATATCATATTTGCCGGAAGGAAGTTCCGTTCGGGATTCTGCATCCCAACCTTCTCTTTCCTTCTTTCTGACCCCTATTATACACCGCGTTTTAGCACTTGTCAATAGCAAGTGCTAAATTTTTTTAAGATTTTTTCAATCGGTTTGTTTGTTTATTCGCAATTTATCTTTGTAATTGCTATATATTTCGCCATTTCTATAATTTTGATAATTTTTAGCAGTTACACTTTTTAAGAGCCAATTTTATGAAAAAACAGAGCAAAAATGCATTTGAGTGCTGTTTTTGCCCTGTTGTTTAATATGTACGTTGTGATGTGTTTGAACTATCTCAAGGTTCTTTGATTATGAAAAAATGTAGAATAAAAATGCTGTTTAGGATATAATGGAGTCGAAGAAATGTATATTTCTACTATATAAGAGGTACCCATGAAAAAGATAATTGGAACAATCGCACTATGTCTTGTCGTTGTCTTGGTATATGTTTTAGCGGGTTGTGCCGTCAGAAACGGAGACAAAACACTTGTAAAAACGGGTCTTGTCGCAATATCCAACATGAAAGACAAAGCTTTGAATGAATCATTTGTCGGAATAAGAAGAAGCGCAATTAATCTTGTTGATTTTGACAATTCACTGGAAGAATTCCAAAACATTATTCGTGACGAAAACGTGAGTTCGCCAAAAGCAGTCTATGAGCTGATATTTGATGAAAATGAATTGATAAGAAAAATCCACCATCAAACAGATGACTATGCCGACTTGCCGGAGCGTTTGCAAAAGCAGATTTTAAGCGAATCGTTTGGCAGTTTATCCACTTTTTTAAACTCTCATAATGGTGGCAATTCCTATTTTGCTTTGTTGACCTTGTTTTCAGAAAAAGGAAGTTTAAGTTTCAGGTCTATGGATAAACCGCGGGTTCTTGTCTTTGTTTTTGAAACAGGATACCCTGTAATGGTTGATTTCACTCCCGAAACCGACGGCATAATTTCTTACATAGCCCACTGGCTTGATGTCGACTGCAAAAACATAGACTCGGAAGAGTCCCTTATTTCTAAACTATATTTGAACTTGTTCCAAAGTTTGGATGTTAGGAAAATTGATTTCTAAACCACAACACCACAGAAAGGATTACAATTATGCCTATAGTCTCAATCGTATTATTTGTTTTCTCAGGAGCACTGCTCATATATGCAGGAATGACTGCACTGACAAAAAAGATTGTGGTACCAATCAATCGCAGATCATCAGTTCAGCATGTAACTAAAGAATATGTAAAACAGTTTGCAAAGCTGATTGCTTTCTTGGCAATTGCCCCGGCTGTCGGAGCAATATTTGGTCTGTTCATTGAGATTGTACTCGTGCCGGTTATAATCTTCTTTGTGCTGTTTATTGCTTTGCTGGTTGTTGGAATTAAGGTGATTATGAAACAATGGTACGGTTAATCTATAGCATTTATCAAGTTTCTTAATACTCAAAAATCAACAATTTGTAAAAAAGAACCGAGAGTGTCCCTCCCGGTTCTTTTACGTATTTATGCTGAGTTGTTGGGTGTGTTAGATATAGTATCTCCTCCCGAATGTTGTGCAACAACCACAAGATGCGTGTTGTCAGAGCCACCAAATGTAGTCGTTAGAGTAGCAGAAGCATCGCCATTACCAACTGTGCGCTCAACTGTAACCGTAAATTCGTCGATTTTTACTCCATTATTATCATCGCTGTTTTTAGTGTACATTACAGCTAATGAGGGATGATAATAGTTAAAAGATGTATCGTTATCGCTTGTGTCAGGTACAACAACTATCTTGCTTCCTCCGAGTTCAGAATTGTCATACACAAAGTCAATTGTTCCAATTGCAGAGTTGTGTGTAGCTGCTGAA
>JBGVAQ010000281.1:0-5169 GCA_045224775.1 Acutalibacteraceae bacterium
CGTCTTACAGGCTGAGGCTTGTATTTCTTTTCAAGAATAGCTGCTTTCATTTCTGTCCAGTTTCTTCTGAAATACTC
Organism: Acutalibacteraceae bacterium; assembly: GCA_045224775.1. Taxonomy (GTDB): domain Bacteria; phylum Bacillota; class Clostridia; order Oscillospirales; family Acutalibacteraceae; genus UBA1213. The sequence continues at coordinate 78 of JBGVAQ010000281.1, forward strand.
GTCAAGCTCACCTACGGTAACTTTATCTATTCCCGCAGCACCCTTGTTTCGCTTGACGGCTTTTAATGCACTCAGCATATTTTCTCTACTTAAAATCTTTTCCATCAATTCCATTTGCTGCTCCTCATTCTGTTTGTAAATCTATCCAAAATACTCCCACCGCCCTTTTACCGTCAAGGGTTACGTTCCCTTGCTTTAGATATATCCTCGGATTCGGATTATTCGGACATTGCTTACAGCGATTTGCACTGTATTCACATTAAGTCCTTCAGAGACCGGTGCTGTCCCCTACTATGACCTCAGCTGACCCCCGTCCGTAAGCTTTTTTTCGCACGTTTTCACGCCGAACGGGTCTCTCGGGGTAAGGCACTGATCTTTCCCTCCACAACCTCTTGATTTACTGCTTTGGTTTTACGTTTACCTTTTGGACTTAGGTTTGTCGTGCAACCTTATCCACCATTTAGCCTTATATCAAGTTTCTGTCCGTAGGCTCAAAAGGTTTGCTACACCGCTTCCTCCCCTGTTTCCATTACTGCAAACAGCTTGCGGTTCACTACACTTGGCGGTAACTACCCGTGACGGGACTTTCACCCGTTAGATTAGTGTCATGCCCGACACACACGAAAGAAACCGCTGTATTTCTACAACGGTTTCAAAATATTAGACTTTATCGGTTTTCGCTGCTTCCTCTACGAGTTCCCTGAGATTATCCCAATAAGAACGATTGCAGTCGTATTTGCCCTCATAGACATATTGTTCGACTACACAATCAATTCCGTTTTCGCTCAGATCAATATCTTCAGACTCGCAAAATGATTCCACATCTTCCCTGACATGTTCAGCCCACAGTGATCGGTAGAGGTCATCTTTCTCTTTGGCAGATAGACCATTGATAAGCGATTGAATATCATTCGGTCTTCCTGTGAAGTGGTCCGTCTGTTCGATTATAGACTCTACTACAACCGCATTATTACCGTTCCAGGTGAGACCAAGAGCAATATCATTAGCCACACTTTTGCTCATAGCAAGCGGTTTTGAATCTTTGTTCCAATAACTTGTTCGATTTTTGTTGTCAGTTTCAGTAACGAACATCATGCCTTCATCAGTTTTTACTCCAACATAGTATTTTTTATTCATATTATATTCTCCTTTACCACTGATAGGATATAAGATCTGTAATCTCCGGCCCGTCAGAATCAAGACATATAACTGTAGCCTCCATATCGTTCGCAATCCTACATATGTCTCGCATACATTTTGGCCATTCTGGGTCAATAGAAAACTGTTTTGTTTCTGTAGGAAAGATAAGATATCCTACATTATCTTTTGCGCATACGGTTATTCCATCAAACCCTTCCTGACAATCAAGCATATTTTCCAAAATGCTTGCAACATATCTGCTGATATGAGCAGTACTCAGGGTTATCATTCTGTCAATCAGTATAGTACTTATCATTCTGATTTCTCCTTTTCTTTCATCTTTTTTATAGCCGTGATTGCCATTTCTATGTCCTCACTCATAACTCCGGCAGAAAGACAAGCCTGCCTGATACGGTCATACTGATCGTTACGCATCATGCTGCATCTTTCGTCTCCATTATCATTCCAGTCACAACAATCACCGAAATCGTCATGACAATAGGTACACAGCATAAGCCGCTTTCCACATACAGGACAGGTTGTTTCGTAGCCGTCCCCTTCCTCAGCACTGACACCAATACAGCTGTCACAATGAGGACAGTATTCTTCGATATCTCCACCAGGAGTGCCGGGAGCATATGTCTTGATCATTTTGTTTTCCTCCTATATTTCTAATTTTGATTTTTAATAACATCCTCGACATATTCAAGATATGTTTCTATATCCAGAAAACAATCCAGAAGATCATCATCGAGAACGTTATCTGCATAGCAGAGGTCAATCCACTCACCATCCGGGGATATCAGATCAACTTCAAACCAATTATTGTTCGAATATTCGAGATAATCGTATTCCTTGTCTGACTCAAACAACTTATGTAAACGCTCATCATCGACCTTATCTCCGATCTCACGATACACGCTTCCACTGTTGGATTTGTCTTTGATATCTATCGGTTCCGAATTGATAAAACCATACAAACGAATATCTCCATAAGCACCGATAGTGATAGTATATCCATTCGGAGTTTTGATGGTCCCAACTTCTCCCCCATACCAGACACAGTTAAGATGGTCTTTATCAATGAGATCAGTAATGGTGATTTTTACTCCAAACTTTTCTTCCTGGTCTTTGATTTTACGAAGTTTTTTCTTGAATTCTTTCTTTGTCATTTTTTAATCCTCCATATTACTTGTAACCAGTCTTCTGTGAACAGATACGGTTGATACTTCGTAAGTCTCCTCAGATGAACGGCTCAAAATATCAATCATACCGTCACGGATATTGTCACACATACGATCAAAACGTTTAATGAGCTTTACCCTCTCTGCTAAGTCTTTTGAATCCCACTCCGCAAAATCAGCATCCATGTCGATGCCTCTACCGGGATACGTTACGAGCTTACCCTGCACCCAGTCGGTATCGTACAAAACAAGATACCCGGATGATCGGCCATTGAAGCCACAATTATAACCGGTGTCAGCACTAAACGTAATGAACTCATCCTGGATCAGATCATCCAGTTCTTCGCATTCGAGAGAGCCGGATGTGTAATCCCATGCTTTCTCTTGAATGTTCTCAGGCAACGCAAGATTGTAAAGCTTGACGTTGTTGGCATAAGAAGTACTTCTGTTCCAAGAATTCATTGTCCAGTAACGGTAATGATTCTGAAGAAACGATACAATCTCTCCTATGTTTTTTAAATTGACTTCTTTTTCGTACATAATTACTACCTCCATAAATTAATAGTCTGATATTTATCATGCTCCAATACAATCAAATAATCAGCTAAAGGTATTATGCACGATGAAACAAAAAAGAGCATCCGAAATCGGATGCCCTGAATATCAGATTTACTATTTTATACATTTATTTTCAGAAAGCATATACTTTGTCATATCAGATCACCCATAATTGCTTTTACAGCTCTCCGCAATGCTTCTTCTGTAAAATCATTCTTGTACCGATATACTATCTGACAGTTATTTGCTATGTAGTCACTAGTGTCAGACATTCTTTCGAAATCAGCAAATTGGTTGTTCTCTGAAGCACTTCTCCTATAGAACACGCTTGCTTCATCTGGATTCGACGATCTTTTGACTGCGCTGACTAGTGATTGCAGCTTATCAGCAGTTACATATACTACCTTAAACTTTTCATCGGGACAGTTGCGAATAAGTTCCCACATTCCTTTCGGGTCAATAATGTAAATATCGCATTCTTTGACCTGAGATTTCGTGGCAAAGTATTCATAACCGTTTATGACGGTTGTTGCAACTTTGTCTTTGATCATAGCAGATACCTCAGGTGTTATGAAGATATGAGTATCCTCTCCCTCATACCTTCTCGGCCTTGTTGTGTATGACTTTACACTTTTCAAGCCTTTCTTTTCAAGTTCGTGAACCAGCGTATCCTTTCCGGTACAGGTTCTTCCAACAATGAGCAGCATAATTATTACCTCCAAATATATTAGTCTGATATTCTGAATACTCCATAACAACTAAATATCAGCTAAATTTATTATGCTCGACGAAACAAGAAAAGCCGCTGCATTACTGCAACGACTTTAATATCAGACGTAATTTTTTACTGACCCGACCACAGCCAGATATTCTCTCCGTGGTTTGTCTATGCCCCTTTCTACTACAATGTCGAAAAATCTTTCTTTAATCTTTTTGACTAGGTCACAGAAATAGGTGTCCAGATGCGGAGGGCTCCAGTTGTCCGACCTTGCAAGATAGATAATATCGAACTTCTCATTACAAATATCCGATACCGATTTGCATTGGCACAGATTGGTTAAGGTTTTTTGCATCTGTGGGTCAAGTTCATCTGACAAACCATATGTATCAAGAGAAATAGGATTTGCTATCCAACGGATCGATTTATACTCTTTTGAGCTGCTCTTTGCTATAACATTATCCTTAATGAGATTGCTGATCCAGTTACCGCAATCCAGTTCAGCATTATCATTGATAATATCATGATGCATGTCGATATTAGTTATTTGAATCTTCCCTCTCAGATAGCTGTGTATGAACCCATAGATATGAGAATGGCTGTTGGCTATCATAACCGGACAGTTTCTGTTTTGCTTATACAGCAATGTAAGCAATGCATCGTACTCATCAAATAATAACGAAACCTCAGCGAGTTTATCTTCATACATAGCGTATTTACTACCCCAGACGATTTCTGACAGATTTGTCGGCAAGTCTATCCCATCAGGATAATACTTCTGGACTGTCTCTTTTGTGACATTTTGAAAGTAATCCCAGTCTATGCTTAATACTCTCATGTTTATTCTCCCAAGTTCCAATTTCTATGATCCTATCCATTATTATACCATAATCTGAAGTGCGAAAATACTGGCTCTCCTTGTTATGACTATGTGCAAAACAAATTTTGTATGGTGCATCTGACCTGTCAAGATTATCAAGGCAGTCTTCGATAACAAGAACAGAGTTCGGGTACATTTTCTTATCACCCAAACAGACATCAATTTTGATTGGCAAAGGGCCTATCAACTGCCGCAGAATCTGTTTTTTAATTGGTACACAATACCTGTTATATTCAGATGTATGTATAACGATATCAACAGGTCGGAATCTCACAAAATCTGACAACTCTTTAAGGAACTGCTGTGCACCAAAATAAGGAAACGCTGCTTTCCTACACTCAGGCTCAGTAAGAGCTTTAAGTACGATTTCTCTCTTTTCTCCAAGCTCTGACATACTATAAGATGTAATATCTCTTTCGAAACAGAAATCGTACCCAAGATTTTTAAGATACTCTTCAGCAGGGGTATAGACATCAAGAAGTACCCCGTCAGCATCGATCTCAATAATATTCTTTGTATCGTTTGTATAGATTGTTCCATCAGCCTCAATGGTTTCCGGAGCGGTATAGGCACATTCTTTGCAGATATTCTTGAAACTGCAGTTTTCAGATA
>JBGVAQ010000282.1:0-4497 GCA_045224775.1 Acutalibacteraceae bacterium
AAGAGCCGGAGATTGATACTCCTACACCTGAGATCAGCGATACAGATGAAGCAATTACTGACGAAATCTCTGTTCCTGCACCTACTCCCGATAATGGCGATAACTTCACTATTACCGATGATAACCTCGGTGACGGCGGTGCTAAGACTAAGTTCAGAGCCAATGTCGAAGCTATCAAGATTTTGAAAACACTTGAAGCGGAAAAGCGTCCTGCAACGGCTGAGGAAAAGGAAACCTTGTCGAAATATGTCGGCTGGGGTGCTTTGGCTAAGGCTTTTGATAAGACTGACGATAAGTGGGCCGCAGAGTACAAGGAGCTTTCCGAGCTGCTGACTCCGCAGGAATACGCTCAGGCACGTTCAACCGTCGATGATGCGTTTTACACCAGTCCTACGGTTATTGACGGAATCTACGAAGCTCTCGGAAATTTCGGTTTCGACGGCGGTAACGTATTAGAGCCTGCAATGGGTATCGGAAACTTTTTCGGACGTATGCCCGAAGATATGCAGGCACACTCTCAGCTCTACGGCGTGGAGATCGACTCGCTGTCCGGCAGGATTGCTCAGGCTCTCTATCCCGATGCAGATATTGCAATTCAGGGTTTTGAGCAGAACCGTTTTCAGAATGGCAGCTTTGATGTAGCTGTCGGCAATGTTCCGTTCGGTGAGCTTGGTTTCCGTGATACTGTCCACGATACCACGAAACTGCACGATTTCTTCTTTGCAGAAGCACTTGACAATGTAAGCGTGAACTATGGGTAGTTTTTAATCTTCAATCCAACAAAATAGCTTTTGAGTATCAATCGATCATTTTTTGATTGCCCCTGCTTGTTCAGCGAGGGCATTATTTTTGTTTTTCAGCGGCTTATCGATCAGCTTGTAGTAGATGTGAATATCACGAGGGATAGCTTTCTTTCTCGGATTTTCATCTATCGTAATATACTCGATCAGGTCAAGTGCCATCTGTCTTGTAAGCTCCTCAGCACCTGCATACGACTTCAAACGGCGGATATATTCGTCTACATCGGCTTCGTCCTGCTTTGCCATATCAGTACACTTCTGCATTTCATCGCTCTCAGCCTGCAAAGACTTCTTTTCGGTCTGATACTTGTCGAGCAAGGAGAACGCCATATCTTCGGGCATCTTGCCTGTAACCTTGTCCTCATACACACTTGCGATCAGCCTGTCAAGCTCTGCGATACGTTTGTTGATGTCACGGAGCTTTTTCTTGTCACCGCTGTGTTGTTCTGCATAAAGCCCCTGCTTTCTTGCAAGATACTTTTCTCTTGCCCTATCATCGTTCATCACAAAGTCGATCTGACGCTTGATGTCGGCAAGAACAATATCCTGAAGTGCGTGTGCGGTTATGAAATGTGAGGAGCAGTATTTCTTGCCAAATCTCGCATACTGTCCGCAGGAATAACCCGTAACGGTGCTTTTACGCTTGGCAGAACCAGCCTGCTTGAACTTTGAACCGCAGTCCGCACAATAACACAGACCTGTCAGCGGAAGTGTATTGCCTTGCTTTGTCATCTTGCCCGTACTTACGGACGCTTCAATCTCACGCACTTTATCCCACAATTCTCTGCTGATGATTGGCTCGTGATTGTTTTCAACGATCACCCATTCATCTTCTTCCTTGCGGATAACTTTGTGATTTTTGTAGCTAACCGTAGTCGTGCGGAGCTGGGCAAGGTTGCCGATGTAAATTTGATTGCGAAGTAAACGCTTTATCGTTTCCACGCTCCACAGGTGAAGACTGTAATGTGGCGTTTCTTTGTTCAGCAAGCTGTATCTGTAATCATCGGGAGTGAGGATACCCTCATCATTCAGCACTTGGGCGATACGCTTCATGTTGTAGCCTGCCGCCCTCATTTCAAAGATACGGCGTACAACAGCAGCGGCAACGGGATCAATCACAGGTGTACGCTTTTCATCATCGCCCTTGAAATACCCGTAGGACGCAAATGTCGTCCTATACTTGCCCGACTTTGCTCCCGATTCAACAACCGCCCTGATCTTCTTGGACGTGTTGGCGCTGTGCCACTCGTTAAAGACATTCATTATCGGCATCATGTCCATTCCCGAACTTGCGGAATTTGCAGTATCCACGTTGTCCGTGAGAGCGATGAAGCGAATGTTATACATTGGGAATATGTAATCTGTGTACTGTCCTACCTGGATATAATTACGACCAAATCTGCTCAAATCCTTGCAGAGTATCAGGTTTATTCTTCCCGTCTTGGCATCGTCGAGTAAACGCTGGACACCAGGTCTCTCGAACGTAGTTCCGCTAATGCCGTCATCTACATACTCGTCATAGAGCGTCCAGCCCTGCTGTGTAATGTACTCCGTGAGTATCTTTCTCTGGTTTTCTATCGAAAGGGATTCGCCGCTTCTTTCATCATCTTTTGAAAGGCGCATATACATCCCAACTTTGTATTCGGTCTGCTTTGGTAACATCAATAACTCCTTTCCTCCCAAAGCGACCTTATTCCATAAGACTATTATAGCGCACCTTATGGAATAAGGCAATAGGTTTTGGGAAAAATTTTTACGCTGTAACAGCCTTCGGAACAAGACCAAGCATTTCGCTCATCGCCTTATTCTCCGCATACTGATACATCACATCATTGATGTCACGATCACCAATAAAGTGACTATGCACAATGTATGTGCGTCCGTCCACCTCATAGGTGTTGACCTGAACGGGACAGTCCTTGTACTGCTCGTTCATCTCCTGCATTGTTCTGTTTTTCATAGCTTGTTACTCCTTTAGCTTCTCTATCTCTATGCTTTAGAGCGAGGGGATTGCTTTCTCTATCTGCCCCTCTTTTTGTTTGTGTTTGATTGTAGCTGTGCGGAACGGCAAGTGTCGTCCCATACACAGCTAACGTTTTGTTGTCGGTCTATATCTTAAACCGCATAGGGGTTAGACTTCTTATCAAAGAACGAAGTCTGTCCGTTAGCAACATCATCGTCTGAGTTATCGTCCGACTTGTTGTCAGCATTAGCAGAACTATCGTCAGCCAGTTCACTGATCTGCTCATAGGTCATACCACTTGCGGTCAGCTTACCGATGAGCGTATGCTCCGCAGTAACAGCGTCAACAAGCTCCTGCCCGTCCTTACCGTAAAGCTCGGAGAGCATATCGTAAGCGATCTGCTTGCTTTGCATAATGATCTTACGCTTGCGTTCAAGGGCAGCTCTCACCGCCTTGTCAGCGTTGTCGATCTTAGCCTGGTTGTCGTTCAGATTTCCGCGCATTCATTTCACCTCACTTCATCTGATATTGCAGGATACTCACATACCCCACGATAATATTATAGCGCGCAATAAAGCCGTTTGTCTACTGGTATTGCGCTCAAACTTTCTGTTTCATTAGAGTTTTGCGTTCGACAGAATGTTATGGGGAATTTCAAAAAGCTCCAGTGTGTTTGGCTTCACTTTTACCACTAATGATACAGAGAAACTATGACCTTCTACATATCAATACCAAAGTTTTAAGCCATTCGTTAAGTACCGCCGAGATATTCTCCGTTATGCACAAATACGTTATCCGAAAATCTTTAGAATTTTTGGCAGGCTATGCTTAACGAAGCCAAGATTATTTTGGTAATAACTTTTGAGGGATATTTTCACCAGACTGCCGCACTCCCAGCACGATAACTGCGCCGTACCAGATTACAATTTCAAGTGTGATGATAATAGAGAGCATCACGCAGGAGCGTGAGCGAATATAACCGCCGACACAAGCGGCGGAGATTGAAGTCGCATAGCTCCAAATTCGATGACGGAGCATCGAAAGCCTGCGAGATATGCAAATCCCACAGGCTGGAAAATATGCGCGACAGCGCAACAAAAATAACAAGCATTGTATTTTGCGCCGCACAGCGAGCGAAAATACCAAATGCTTGTTGGGGACACCCCAAGCCCCGAAATGACCGCACAGCGGTCAGAAAATAATCGGCTTACGCCGAAATTAAAACAAAGGAGACACCAATATGGAAACCGAGAAAAAGAAGCGTGGCAGACCGCCTAAACACAAGGCTATGGAGTTCGAGGGTATGACCTATGAGGGTGCTATCAACCACGCACTTGACCAAGTGGTCAGAGCCGACCTTGACAAGTGCCTTGCCAACAAGGACGAGAGCCAGCTTACGGACGATGAACGCAAGTACCTGAAACGCAAGAGGGAGAAGAAGTCTTACACCCTTAACGTGAGGTTCACGGAATCGGAAATGCAGGACATCTTAGCAAAGTGTGAGCAATACGGGTACAAGAACAAGACGGAGTATATCCGAGATTGTGTTCGTGTGAGGGTTGATCTCACTCCCGACCGTTCCGAAACTGCCGAATGCAATCGTCTGATGAAACGCATTGGAGCGAACATCAATCAGATACTTGTCCGACTTTACAGCACAGGTCACATCTATGCCGAGGATATTACCGAGATAAAGAGAGGGGTTAATGAAATTTGGCATACACTTCTATCCAT
>JBGVAQ010000283.1:0-3756 GCA_045224775.1 Acutalibacteraceae bacterium
GTCTGAGAGAGAGTAAAACCACTGTAAAGGTTTTCGTTTATCTCTCTGAGTATCTTTCTCATGGAAACATCCTTTTCGGAGTCTATCATGATCTGCATTGAAAGAGAGAGGTTAATACCGGCCTTCATCATCATACCAAGCTGGCTGAATACCATAAGCAGCTTTTTAGGCTTGATTTTTCTTGTATGGATATCGCCGCCGAGATCCATATCCCATATACTTGTAGGTTCATCACTTTTGCTGCCAAGTTCTGTAAGATTCTGAACTACAAGACCTTTAGCACGAAGGATATTGATAGCTTCAGCCTGATTTGCGGCTTCAATCGCACCCTCTTTTTTCTGGTTTCTGGCGTTCATCGCCAAATATTTATACTTCAATACTGTTCACTCCCTTATCTTCTTGCGTCAGTATCACCAATATCAAAGTTCCAAGCCTTAGCGATCTGTTCTGTGATAAGACCTTGTGCAAGGAGGTTGTCGATACTCTTGCTCATGGTTATCATACCATACTGCTGACCGAGCTGGATGGACTGCTGGATATTAGCTATCTTATTCTCACGAATAAGGTTACTGATAGCAGTTGTAACAAACATTATCTCAAATGCTGCGATACGTCCGCCTGTTGCACGGGGAAGAAGTCTCTGTGAAATAACAGCCTTAAGAGATGTTGAAAGCTGTACTCTGATCTGCTGCTGCTGATCCGGCGGGAATATATCAACAAGACGGTCGATAGTCTTTGCAGCACCCTCTGTATGAACTGTAGAGAAAACCAAGTGACCTGTTTCAGTTGCGGTAAGTGCGATCTGAATAGATTCACGGTCACGCATCTCTCCGACGAGGATTATATCCGGGTCCTCACGCATTGCTGCACGAAGAGCCATAGGATATGAACGGCTGTCAAGACCGATTTCTCTCTGGTTTATGATACAATGTTTAGGTGTATGGAGGAACTCAACAGGGTCCTCGATAGTAATTATATGTCTGCTCTTGAACTTATTTATCTCATTGATAAGAGCAGCAAGTGTTGTTGACTTACCCGAACCTGTAGGGCCGCACATAAGAACAAGACCAGAATTAAGGTCGAGTGTTTTTCTGATAGAGTTAGGAAGGTTAAGTGTTGACAATTCAGGAACAACGCTGTTAATAACACGAAGTACAAGAGCTGTACCGTTACGCTGTCTGAAAGCATTGGCTCTGAAACGTCCGCATTCACCTATCTCAACTGCGGCATCGGCCTCACCTGTCTGAAGGAAGGTTTCAAACCTTGATTTATTGAGTACTGCTTTGATGATAGCTGTTACTTCTGCTTCATTAAGTGCAGGCTCATTAACAAAGAATACATTACCATGAAGACGGTATGCAGGACGGTTACCGGATGCGATATGAACGTCGGATGCACCCTTTGTTACGGCTTCTTTTACAAGACTGTAAAAATCCACAAAAATCTACCCCATTCATTGTTAATTTAGTTTTATACTTTAATCATTATTGATAGTCATATCAATATACTCTTCAAAAGAAGTAAGGCCTTTAAGAACGTCTATTCTGACATTCTCTTTCATTGGTATCATACCTTCTTTTATAGCAAGCTCACGTACTTCATCTGTACTCTTACCCTCGGTAATAGCTCGTTTAAGAGTAGTGGTAAGCATCATTATCTCATGCACAGCGATACGTCCCTTATAGCCTTTCTTATTACACTTTTCACATCCGCACTTACGATAGAGGGTTATTTCCTCATTCGGATCGAGTTTAAGAGCCATACGCTCATTTATATCGGGAGAATATGCTTCCTTACAGTCAACGCAAAGACGTCTTGCAAGTTTCTGAGCGATAATTCCCAAAAGTGCGGAAGATACCATGTAAGGCTCGATACCCATATCTACAAGACGGGCAACGGAGCTGGGGGCATCATAGGTATGGAGTGTTGAAAGAACCAAGTGACCTGTGATAGCAGCCTGAACTGCGATACCTGCTGTTTCACCGTCTCGGATCTCACCGATCATTATAATATCGGGGTCCTGACGAAGAATACTTCTAAGTGCTGCCGCAAAGGTAAGGCCTGCTTTTTCATTTGTCTGAACCTGTGTTATACCGGTCTGAAGCATTTCGACAGGGTCCTCAACGGTGATGATATTGATATCCTCACTTTTAACCTCATTAAGAGCTGTATAAAGGGTTGTTGATTTACCTGAACCAGTAGCGCCGGTAACAAGTATAATACCACGGTTACTTTTTACAAGATGATTGAATTTTTCAAGATTCTCAGGGAGGAAGCCGATATTTTCCTTTTTAAGCTCCATTCCGAGAGAGGTCGTAATACGCATAACTATCTTCTCACCATAAACACTGGGGAGAACTGAGATACGGAAGTCGATATCCTTACCTCCTACACGGTAATTGATACGTCCGTCCTGAGGTATACGTTTTTCTGCGATGTTCATATTGCCTATGAACTTGATACGTGATGTTACAGAGGGGATAAGCTCAGGGCTTGTTTCCATGTATATCTGAAGCTTACCATCGATACGGAAACGTATTCTGAGACATTTTTCCATAGGCTCGATATGAATATCGGAGCACTTTGAGAAAATAGCTTCTTCGATCATGGCATTTACGAAACGTATGATAGGCTGATCATTTGCATTTGCATCCGCTGCTGCTGCTTCAGCCTCTTGCTGAGCTTTTGTCTTACTGCCGCCCTTTGACTCAAGGAATTCCTTAGCGTCGTCGATAGCCTTCTGAGCTGCATACATTTCACGAAGCTTTCCTGCTATTTTTGATGGTTCGGCGATTACAGGAACTATTTTCATCTTTGTAGCTATGGAGAGATCCTTCAGACCGTTGTAGTTGAGCGGATCACCTATTGCCACTGTGAGGAAACGTCCGTCCTGTTCTATCGGGACGACCATATTTTTCTGAGCAAGCTCCTCAGGTACTGAATTTGCAAGCTCTTCGGGTATCTGTATAGTATCAAGATCCACATAAGGCATAAAGAGCTGTTTCTCAAGAGCCTTGCAAACCTGCTGCTCGGTAACTATCTTATCCTCGATCAAAAGGTCAGCGATACGTTTTTTGTTGCCGGATTCCTTTTGTTTACGAAGGACTTCATCAAGCTGTTCCTCTGTGATATCACCTGAATTAATAAGGATCTGTCCGATTTTTAAGTTGCCTGCTTTCATGATTTCAGCTCCTTTTATTGAATCAGAAAAGACCGATATAAAGATTTACTATATGATGTATAAAATCGTAAAATACTATATAGCAAATAACAGATATTGCAATGTACGGTCCGAATGCGAGATACTGCCCGCCCTTATTGTACATTTCTTCTTCAACATCCTCTTCGGCTTCTTCATTATCGGATACTTCATCCGTTTCTTCGGCTGACTCATCAGCTTTTTCCTCTTGAATATTCTCTGCTTTATCTTCTGTATTTTCATCCTCATCAGAGCCTCTGCCCTTTATATGAAATGCTATTATTATAACAGCAAAGCACAGGGAAGCTGTAACGAGGGATAATGCAAAGGCATATAAAGTACCGGGGAATCCGGTCACTATACCGATAGCTGCAAAAAGTTTTACATCACCGAAGCCCATACCATCCTTTTTATAGACTATCATACCGATAAAATCTATAAACATCATAGTACCTGCTCCGACAGCAGCGCCCGCAATTGGTGACCACCAAGCTGTATGGAGTATGCCAAAGCCTCTCACGAGGTCATAAACACTGATAATAAGTCCAAGTACACCG
>JBGVAQ010000284.1:0-3623 GCA_045224775.1 Acutalibacteraceae bacterium
GTCCCATTATTATTGCAAATATATATGCAAGAATACCGAGCCATTTATTATAGATAAATATTATCGTTGCGGCACCGAATGCATATAGCGTATGTCCCGACGGGAATGATGCATCAAACGGTACTTTTGTTATAAGTTCGACAGTAGTATTCAATGTACATGGACGTGGTCTTGCGACTATGGTTTTGATTATAACGTTTGCTGCTACAGCATTGAATATAAAGTTTGCAGCGAGTGATATGCCCACGCGTCTGTATTTCTTTACTATAAGACAGATTATAGTAAGAACTACCCATATCATAGACATACTTCCTAAATATGCAAGTATGCGTGTTATGTTGTCAAACATCAGGCTTTTATAATTTTCCTGAATATAATTAAGTATAGCATATTCTGTATCCAAAGTTTCACCTCCAAAAGCTTTTTGCTTTTTTATTATAACATAAAAATTTGAAAAATAAACATATTTACGAAATTTTTTTCAAAAGGAGTGTTACCATGAAAGAAAACATATGCAGTATCCCTGTAAATGATGTGTTCATGCCGAAAGACGGCTGTCCGATGTGTAGGATGCGTGACATGCTGGAGGAAAGAAAAGCCGATTATGTCACAGGCTCGGCAATGATGGAGCCGAATGTGCGCATAAAGACGAATGAGCAGGGCTTTTGCTACAGGCATTTTTCCATGATGCTTAAACAGGGCAAAAGGCTTTCCAATGCGCTCATACTGCAAAGTCATTTACAGAAGATATCCGAGGAGCTTGTTCCGGCTTCGCCGTCAGGAAAGCCTGATAAAAAGAAAATGGCTGCTCTTGATACACTTTTAAAGGACTGCTTTATATGCCGTGACATAAAGGATAATATGGAAAACATGGTAAGGATAGTACATGCTATGTGGATAAGCGAGCCGGAATTCCGCCAGCTTTATGCAGAGCAGAAGTATATCTGTCTTGAACATTTCTATCTTCTGATGAACACCGATCAGAAAGGACTCGGAAAAAGCCTGCAGGCGTTTTATGAGGCAACATCAAGGCTTACGGGAGGATATCTGAATGAGCTGGAGGAGGATATCTCACATTTTTGCAGAATGTTTGATTACAGGAGCGCAAATTCATCATGGGGCAACTCAAAGGACAGTATTGAGCGTTCAGTTGAATTTCTGACAGGTGATAAGGTCGTTACGGAGGAAGATCCGTTTGCTGCCGATGACGAGGACGAACAGACGTGATATTATAGCTTTTTTACAAAGTATATGTTATAATGCTTTTACAAAATATTTGACGGAGGAAATAAAATGAATATTTCACTTTTGGGCTGCGGAAGATGGGGCTCTTTCATAGGCTGGTATCTTGACAAAATAGGTCATAATGTTACTATATGGGGACTCGGCGATTCAGAGCAGTTTATAGAAATAAGAGATACAAGAAAAAATAATATGCTTACTTTCCGTGACAGCATAAATGTTACTGATGATCTTGAAAAAGCGGTAACGACTGCCGATATTATGATAATATCTATAAGCTCTCAGGCACTCCGTTCCTTTATCCCGAAGGTCGCAGATTTTGACATAAAGGATAAAAAGATAGTATTGTGTATGAAGGGAATAGAGATAAGCACAGGCAAACGCCTTACTCAGATAGTTGAGGAGTTCGTACCGCAGGAAACACAGGTCGCTGTATGGGTAGGACCGGGACATCCGCAGGATTTCAGCAAGGGCATACCTAACTGTATGGTAATAGATTCAAGGCATGAGGAACTGAAGCATTTTCTGATAAATGAATTTTCAAGCGAGCTTATACGCTTCTATTTCGGAAATGACCTTATCGGAACTGAGATAGGTGCAGCAGCAAAAAATACGATAGGTATTGCCGCAGGAATGCTTGACGGTCTTAATCTTTCGTCACTCAAGGGCGCATTGATGTCAAGAGGAACACGAGAGATTGCAAGGCTTATAAAAGCTATGGGAGGAAAGGAGCTTTCCGCATACGGACTCTGCCACCTTGGCGACTATGAGGCAACACTTTTTTCACAGCACAGCCATAACCGCCGCTTTGGTGAGATGCTGGTGAAAGGAGAGAAATTCTCACTGCTTGCCGAAGGCGTTGACACAACAAAGGCACTTGTACTTTTAGGCAGGAAGTACAATGTTGATCTTCCTATATGCAACACCGTAAACAGTGTTATAGCAGGGGAAAAGACACCCGAAAATGCACTTTCCGAGCTTTTCCTCCGCAGTATAAAGACAGAATTCTATGATTAAGCTTATGAAAACAGACAGGGAAAAATCTCTGTCTGTTTTTGTACTATTTCGTTCTTGATTTTTTCGATTTGCAGATATAAAATATATATTATATGATACAGTCAGTGTAAACATTATTAAGCTGTTTTAATGACAGTGAAAGGTGATAAAAATTATGACAAAAAATCTTCTTGCAAAGATAAATGAACAAAAAGGAAAATTTTCAAAAGGTCAGCGTCTTATAGCAAGCTTTATTACCGAACATTATGACAAAGCGGCTTTTATGACGGCTTCAAAGCTCGGAAATACCGTAGGAGTGAGCGAATCGACAGTAGTACGTTTTGCAACTGAGCTTGGCTATGAGGGTTATCCGCAAATGCAGAAGGCTATGCAGGAGATGATAAGAGATAAGCTTACATCCGTCCAGCGAATAAATGTAACCCAGAGCCATATCGGTGACGGAAATGTCCTTGAATATATACTTAACAAGGATATAGAAAAAATAAGACGTACTCTTGACGAAACCTCGGAGGAGGATTTCAGGAATGCCGTTGATGCCATATCACACGCAAAGACTATATATATATTTGCTGTGAGAAGCTCTGCCGCACTTGCTTCATTCTTAGGGTATTATTATTCGCTGATATTTGAAAATGTAAAGGTAATAAGTAACTATGGCGAAACGGAAATATATGAAAAGCTTTTCAGGATATCCGAAGATGATGTAATAATAGGAATAAGCTTTCCGAGATATTCAAATGCTGCTATACAGGCTATGACATTTGCAAAAAGGCGCGGCGCAAAGGCTATTGCACTTACCGACAGTATGTCAAGTCCGCTCGTTGCAGTTTCAGATTATGTGCTTATTGCAAAAAGTGATATAGCATCGGTAGTTGATTCGCTTGTCGCACCGCTGAGTATGATAAATGCACTTATAGCTGCCACTGTCCTAAAGCTTGACAGCAGTGTCAAGGATACATTCAGCACACTTGAAAATATCTGGCAGGAATATGACGTTTATCAGAACAACAGAAAGGATGAACCCGATTGACAAAAAGAAAGGTCGCTGTTATCGGCGGGGGAGCAGCAGGCATGATGTCAGCCGTATTTGCAGCAAGGAGCGGTGATGACGTTACTGTATTCGAGAAGAACGGCAGGACATGCAAAAAGATATACATAACGGGTAAAGGCAGATGCAACGTTACGAATAACTGTGACATACAGACGGTCATAGCCAATACACCGACAAACGGCAGATTTCTTTACAGTGCGCTTAACAGATTTTCTCCGGCTGATACAATGGCTTTTTTTGAAGAAAACGGTGTGAGCCTTAAAACAGAAAGAGGAAACAGGGTTTTCCCCGTATCAGACAGGGCAGGGGATAT
>JBGVAQ010000285.1:0-5194 GCA_045224775.1 Acutalibacteraceae bacterium
CGGTTGGATTTCATTCTTGTACCCTCGCCGCCTGCAAGTACAAGTGCGCATGTTTTGTTCTCCATAAGATATTACCTCCGGTTTTTAATTATGAGTTCGATTAAGATATCCTGAGCCTCTATCATTGAGGGAGGTGGCACGAAGTGCCGGAGGGAGTTCTTCACGCAGTTTCCCATAAAGTATATTTTCAGTTAACAGATAAATTTACAGTTCAAATTTTGAAATGCTTCGCTATGGTTTAATCCAAAATTGCAAATATATCTTTCTCTTTCCGCTTCGCTGATATTGTCCTTACCGAAAGTTACAACTCCCTCAGTCAGCATAGCTGACAGCTCCCTCACGGAGGGAGCCTTAATATAAATATTATCATATAAGATGACAGATTACAATATTTTGATGAGCTTTTGTGTTCTGCACGGTGAAACGGGTGTGTCGGAGATTGCATATACATCATCACAGCGGCATTCCGTATCATACATTTTTTTGCCGTCAGCCGAAAGAACAGATGTGTCTGCATACTTCATCACTAACGGCAGTGATGAAGCTTTTTTCATGTCTTTTATTGCCGAAAGTCCTCTTTCGTTGAAGCCGAGTATTTTTATGTACTGCGGCGGTGTTTTCATGTCGTTTGCGGATATGTTTAAAAAGCTGTGCATGATTATTCGTCTGAGCCTTGACATAGCATACCGCTTTGACTTTACACCGCTGAGTATATCTTCAAGTGTACAGCCTGCTCTTATTGATGAATACAGTCTGTTTTCAAGACCTTCGCTTATATCCGGAAGTTCTGCAAGCTCTCTGACAGTCATTGTCCTCAGTTTATAGAGTATTGCCGTTTCAAGCTTTTCAATACGTCTGCATTCGGGTACATGACTTTCATTTTCATTTTCAAATATAAGCGGAAGTGTGTTTTCGGGAACGTATTTTGAAATGTCGTTTCCGCTTATGATAAGTTCCCGTATCTTTGAGGCGGAAATGATATTTCCGCTTATGCTGTCACTGTTATGTGCCGAGCCTGTGCGTGTGAATGTACACGCTTTCATACTGCTGTTTATTTTTCTTATTGCCTTGATGTATTCTATGCCGAGAATGTTGTTCGGTTCACGGAGTACAGCGGCAGTTTCTTCACCGTATATGTCACATACTGCAAGCTCTCTTGACAAAGCAAAGCTCTTTCCCGATGACAGATATACGCCCATTCTTTCTGAAACTTCATCAGACATAACTGCATCTGCGGCTTTTTCAAGAAGTGATATGTCTCCGGCTTCACTTCCGAAATAAAGACGACTGCATATACCTGTTGAATCAAGTATGCTTACACCGCCGTATGCAAATCTTTCAGCTCCCGAACACGCAAAAACAACAGGCAGTTCTATGACTATATCCGCACCGTTGAGAAGTGCGGCTTTTGTTCTTGCATATTTGTCTATCAGTGCAGGCTCGCCTCTCTGAGTGAAATTTCCGCTCATGCATACTATTGTACAATCCGCACCGTCAGCAATTATTTTGTCAAGCAGATATTTGTGTCCGTTATGGAACGGATCGTATTCGCATATTACTCCCGATACTCTCATATATTCACTTCCCGAACAGAAATTTGAAAAAGTTGTTGAAATTATTCGTGCTTTGTATTATTATTATAGTATAAAATTTTATTTTTGCAAACAATAAACAGGAGGATGACCAAATGAAAATTCTTGTAATCAATGCAGGCAGTTCTTCAATGAAGTATCAGCTTATCGACATGACCGATGAAAGCGTTATCGCTAAAGGTAACTGCGAGAGAATCGGTGCGGGCGGACACTTCAAGCACTCAACAGGTGACGGCAGAGTTTATGAAACAGATGTTGTTATGAACAACCATACCGAAGCATTCGTACAGATAAAGAATGCACTTCTCAGCGAGGAATACGGTGTTATCAAAAATCTTGACGAGGTATCGGCTGTCGGTCACAGAATAGTGCAGGGCGGTGCTTTGTTCAGCGAGTCCGTTATCGTTACAGAGGACGTTATAAAGGGTATAGAGAGCCTTATACCTCTTGCACCTCTCCACAATGCAGCTCATGTTCAGGGTATCCGAGCTTGTCTTGAAGTATTCGGCAAGGATGTACCCGAAGTTGTTGTATTCGATACGGCTTTCCATTCAACAATGCCCCCGAAAGCATTTATCTATCCCGTTCCGTATGAGTACTATGAGAAGTATGCAGTACGCCGCTACGGCTTCCACGGAACATCTCACAGATATGTTTCACACCGCTGTGCAGAGCTTATGGGCAAAGACCTCAAGGATATAAAGATGATAACATGTCATCTCGGAAACGGTTCATCCATAACAGCTATCAAGGACGGCAAGGTTATAGATACAAGTATGGGACTTACTCCTCTTGACGGTATTATGATGGGTACAAGAACAGGTTCACTTGATCCGTCGGTTGTAACCTTCATTGCAGAAAAAGAGCATATCTCTCCTGCTGATATGGATACACTTCTCAACAAGAAGTCAGGCTTCCTCGGTATTTCAGGTGTATCATCAGATGACCGTGATGTATGCGCAGCAGCAGACGAAGGAAATGAGAGAGCTAAGCTTGCAATAGAGATACTTGAATATGATATCCTCAAATACATAGGCAGCTATACAGCTGTACTCGGCGGAGTTGATGCTATCGTATTTACAGCAGGTATCGGCGAGAACCAGAGCTCACACCGTGAAAATGTATGTCATGCACTCGAATTCATGGGTGTCAAGATAGACGATGAACTCAACAGAAAGGCTATAAGAGGCGCTGAAGGCAAGATCTCCACACCTGATTCAAAGGTTGAAGTATTCGTTATCCCGACAAACGAAGAACTCGTTATCGCTCGTGACACAATGGCACTCGTAAAATAATTGTTGTTTATCAGTGATGTTTTACCGTCAGGCTGATATGTGAGGTGTGCGTGTATGGCATCGTCAGGATCGCAAAAAGCAGTTCCGTGGAAATATACAGCGGCATGAACCGTATTGCAGAAGCGTCATGGACGGAAAACAGCTTTGATTACAGTCCGTCATATAACAATGTTTCCGCAGATATAACCGATGCAAAGTCATTCATAAGATACTATGTCGGGGATATATACGAGAATGGCAATGGCATGGAGAACAACAACGGCTGGTACTTCAAAAACGGTACTGTAAGGCTTACATCTGACGGTGCAGAAATAATAACCGAAAGAAACATGCCGAAAAAACAATTGAAGTTCAAAAAATAACGTAAAGCTGCATGGTAAGCCGTATGACTTGCTGTGCGGCTTTTTTATATCATTGAAAAGGAGGTATTGAAATGAAACGCAGGATAATTGCTGTTATGGCTATAACACTTGCTTTGTTTATGAATGGCTGTTCACAGAATACCGGTGAAAAAAGCAGCTCGCCGGAATCTTCTTCCAAAGTTGGAGAAACCAAAGTTACAAGTAGTCCCGAAAGCAAAACAGAAAGCAAAGCTGAGAGCAAGGCAGAAAGCAAGATTGAAAGCAAGGTCGAGAGCAAAGTTGAAAGCAGCTCAGAACATTATGTATTGAACACAAGCAGCATTGATGAGAGCAGTGAAGAGAGCATTGATGACTATGGCTTTCCCGATGCCATGTATACGGACGGTTTTGAGAATGAGGAATTTCTGATTTACAAAACACAGGACCGTTATTATACAAGTGATAAGGAAAATGACCTGCATGTATTGGACAATAATAAAATTAAAAGTATCGGACTTGAAAACGGTGAATTTGTTCTGATAAAAGCAGACGGTACATTTTACACCGGAGGTGTTGCGGGATACTATCACGATCCTATGATGGAAAGTATAAATTACACTGAAAAGCTTACATGGAAACAGGTGTTTGAAAAATACGATATTCCCGAACTGAGCGAAACAAAGCTTTCTAAAAACGATAATATATCAAAATATACATCCGGTGATGATGTATATCTTATCTTACGCAAATTCTCCAAACAGCCCTATGATATTTATCTTAACTCGGAGTTTCTGATATCTGCTGACGAAAAACTCTGTGAGGCTGAAAACATTCCCGATTATATCGAAAAACTGAAAAGCGAATCAAATTAAAATCAAAGCCGCAGGACTTGAATATGCCTGCGGCTGACCTCTAAACACTAATCACTAACTTGACAAATATGGAAAAATATTATACAATAGTAATTGGTTAAATTTCGTAAGATGCATTTTATTTTGCTTTGCAAATTGCATATTGTACATTGTACATTGCACATTGTACATTATTTCTAAAACGGGGGATGCTGTAAATGAGCTTTAGTATTCTTGGAACAGGAAAGGCTGTGCCTGAGTATGTTCTTACAAATGATGAGCTTTCTACTATGGTAGATACTAATGATGAATGGATACGCACAAGAACAGGTATCGAGGAAAGAAGAGTTTGTAAGGATGAAACCCTTACCGACCTTACTGTTAAGGCTGCTAAAAATGCCCTTGAAAATGCGGGCGTTTCTCCTGAACAGCTTGACCTTATTATCTGCTCTACTATGCGTGGAGAAAATGTTACGCCCTCTCAGGCTTGCGTTATACAAAAGGAGATAGGTGCAACCTGTCCTGCTTTTGACGTTAATGCGGCTTGTTCGGGCTTTATATATGCACTTGATGTTGCTGACGGCTATTTTGTAAGGAAAAAGGCAAAGTATGTACTTGTAGTTTCTATGGACAACCTCTCGAATATAATCGACTGGACTGACCGTTCCACATGCGTACTTTTCGGTGACGGCGGTGCGGCTGCCGTTCTGGGAGAGGGTGATGATCTTCTTGCTATCGAGCTTACTGCTGTCGGAAATGACGAGGTGCTCAGAATACCTCACGGTACTAACTCCTCACCGTTCTATCGCCATGATGAAGAAAGAGCTGTTCTCCATATGGCAGGCAACGAAGTTTATAAATTCGCAGTAAACGCTATGTCAACAGGTATCAAGAAAGTCATAGCTGAAGCAGGTCTTACAGAGGATGATGTTGACTGCGTTATACCGCATCAGGCTAATATAAGAATAATAAATGCGTCTGCAAAGAATCTCGGCATACCAAGGGAAAAATTCTTCTGCAACGTTAATCACTATGGAAATACTTCTTCGGGCAGCGTTCCGCTTGCTCTTGATGAGGCTAACCGTCAGGGCGTTCTCAAAAAGGGCGATATAATA
>JBGVAQ010000286.1:0-11454 GCA_045224775.1 Acutalibacteraceae bacterium
GATAGACTCCGAAAAGGATGTTTCCATGAGAAAGATACTCAGAGAGATAAACGAAAACCTTTACAGTGGTTTTACTCTCTCTCAGACTATGAAAAACTTTGCAGGTTTCCCGCCTATATATATAAGTATAGTTGAAGCCGGTGAAGCAAACGGTCGTCTTGATGATGCTTTTGAACAGTGTGCTTTGATCGTTAAAAAGGATATGGCACTTTCATCAAAGATCAGAGGCGCACTTGGTTATCCTATATTCCTTATTGTTCTCGTAATCGCAGTTGTTATCATACTTACAGTATTCGTTCTTCCGACCTTTAAGGACGTTTATTCAAGTTTCGGCGCAGAACTGCCGGGACTTACACAGGCATTGATGTCATTCTCAGACTTCCTTATCGGTTACTGGTGGCTCGTTATAGTTGTTACATTGGGTATAGTTTTCGGCTTGAGAGCTTTGAAAAAGGCAAATGCAGACTTCAATATGCTTTGGGCGAAGGGCATGCTGAAAATACCGCTTGTTGGTCCTATCATCCGCCAGAGCTCACTTGCACGTTTCTGCCGTCTTATGTCAACACTTACAGATGCAGGTATCCCGATACATAAGGCTATGGGACTCGCAAGAGATGTTGTTCCTAACGTATATGTACGTGAGAACGTACAGGCTGTACTTGATGATGTACAGATCGGTGTTACTATCCATGATGCTATGTCTAAGCACGCAGTATTTGATCCTATTCTTGTTTCAATGATCCGAGTTGGTGAGGAATCCGGTATGCTTGGTGATTCTCTTACCAAAATGGCTGATCTTTTTGAAACACAGACAGATGAATCCACACAGAGACTTACAGACGCTATGACACCTATTATGACCGTTGTTATCGGTGTAGTTGTTGGTACACTCGTTGTTTCCATGATCCTTCCGATGTTCGGTATGTACGATGTTGTTGCAAAGAGTACAGACGCAGCAAAATCAGCAGGCGTGGGTTAAGACAAAACATAATAATATGCAAAAAACAGCGGATACGAAATACACTCGTATCCGCTGTTTTATATTGTACGCAAAAAAATTATTCAGAGCTATTTACAAAATTCTAAAATACAGTATAATATATATTGTAAGTAATGATACTATGATGAAAGGGAGAAGGAAAATGAAAAAAACCGGACTTATAATCACGGAAACAATTTTTTCAATAATTCTGGCAGCCTCTGTTGCGGCAGTCGTTGTGCTTGCAATAGACATTAAAACCGATAAATTCGGTATAGATAAGTTTGATCCGTTTGTACCGTCAGCTTCGCAAAGCGAAAAAAATAAGGACGACGAAAAAGAGCAGGAAAGCTCCGCTGAGGAATCGTCTGAGCCTGAAAGCTCGGTTGAGGAGAAAAAGGATGACGGAGTAAAAACCGTTGAGCTTGTTCCCGAACCTGAAAAGCTTGACTCACAGCCGGCTGAGCTTATAGAAAAGCTTGAACATAATAATTTTATGTTCGAGGATATACAGGGCGATAAGCTCATACTTATAGATACAAACGGCACAGACCATATAACAAAGGCAAAAGTATACTGTTATCAGAAAGCTGAGAACGGCAAGTGGTGGAATGTTGCCGGCGAGGGAAAAGTACTTTCCGATAATGCATTTATAGGTGCTGAAGGCTCATACTTCGATGTCGAGGCAGGTTCAAAGAAAACTCCCGGCGGTATAATGACGGCAGGCGAGGGCTTCTATACAGACTATAAGCCTGAAACTACATATCCGATGTTTGAGATAACAGACAATACATACTGGGTAACAGATCCCGAGTCAAAATTCTATAATCAGAAAGTCGAGGGTACGGAAGAAAAAGACTGGAACACTGCCGACCACATGGCAGACTCAAAGGAGCTTTACAAATACGGTCTTGTTATAAACTACAATACTGAATCACCCGACAAAACAAAGGGGGCAGGCATATTCCTGCACTGCGGTTCGGAAGCAACCTCCGGAAGTGTGGCAGTTCCCGACAGTATAATGAAAACTATACTTCAATGGATAGATAAAGACAGTAAAGTGTCTGTGTATATAACGGTATGATATGGAAACTATAATAAATATTATTTTTTATATAGCAAGTGGTGTTTCGGTGCTTGCACTTGTATTTGTCGGACTTGGTGAGATAAAATTCAGCGGCAGAAAATTTGTATGGTATCATTACGTGCCGGCATTTTTCATAAACGCCGTACTTGGTACAACCGTACCATATCTTGTTATAAACGGTGTTATAAGTATTTCTGTAGGAGAAAATGCTCCGCTGTATGCAATGCTTATAATACTGTGGCTTGCGGTGCTTATCGTCTCGAATGTTACGTTTTGTTTTCTGTACCGCAATAATGATGATTTCAGCGGCTCATTCTATGCCTGTGTATCATTTACGGGAATTTTTGTTGCGGCATTCTGGCTCGTAAAGCTTATCGGGCTGTTTATATGACAAAAGAAGCACACTGTTTCATAAGGTAAACAGTGTGCTTTTATTAAAGGCTCCCTCTGTGAGGGAGCTGTCAGCTATGCTGACTGAGGGAGTTATAACTTAGGGTTAGTATGAAATCAGCGAAGCGGAAAAAGAACTATAAACTTTCTTTTTACATTAAACTCTCAGCGTAAGCACCTAAAAAAGGTGGATTGTAAATTTATTTTCCAATTAAGAATTATGCCTTATGGGAAAGTTTGTGAAAAACTCCCTCCGGCACTTCGTGCCACCTCCCTCAATGAGGGCGGCTTGATAATTATTAGATTACTGCAAGGAATGTCATGAACATAAGCTTGATGTCATAAAAGAAACTGAACTTGTTCAGATATTCTAAGTTATAAGCCATTTTCTGCGGCAGGACAACATTTACATAGGTATCGTCAGCGTTTTCGGAATCGCTGAGAAGTTTTTCCTCGTCCTTGAATTTTATGCTCGCAAGCGAGGTTATTCCGGCAGGCATAAGTAGTGTTGCATACATCTCATCTGTGTAGCGGTCAACATATCTTTGTACTTCGGGGCGTGTGCCGACAAAGCTCATGTCGCCCTTTAAAACATTGAAAAGCTGCGGCAGCTCGTCAAGACGGCACTTTCTCAGAAATTTTCCTGCACCTGTTACACGGCTGTCATTGCTGACTGTTACCTGAGTACCGAGTTTTTCGGCATCTGATACCATAGTACGAAACTTTATGATATTGAACACTCTGCCGTATTTTGTTACTCTTTTCTGCTTGAAGAATACTTTTCCTTTTGAATCGCATTTTATCCAGACTGCTATTATAATCATGAACGGCATGACGATTATCAGTATTATCAGTCCGACTATTATATCGAATATGCGTTTGAGCACGATACTTCCGGTCTTATGACAGAGCATATCATAATACGGCTTTACTTTTTCGTTCTGCATTTCTTCGGGCAGAGCTTCCCACTTTTTCATAAAAACACCCTTACTCTTTCTTTTCGGGTTTTACTTTTACATGCTTGCTTTCGGTCTTTTCGGGAGCGGCATTTTCTTTTTCTGCAAGTGATTTGTTTAGCTGCTCCTTTGCTACTGCTAACATGAGTTTTATTCTGTTTTCCTGATTTACTCTCGGTGCGCCGGGGTCATAGTCTATTGCAACTATATTTGCACGATCGTCCTGCTCTTTTATTTTTCTTATCATGCCTTTGCCGTTTATGTGGTTCGGCAGACAGCCGAAAGGCTGTGTACAAACGATATTTTCAAAGCCGCATTCAACAAGTTCAAGCATTTCACCTGTCAGCAGCCAGCCTTCGCCCATTTTACTGCCGTAGCCCACAACGCCCTTTACAAGAGATTTTGTGTGCTGATATGTGGTTATAGGACGGAAGCCGTATTTGAGCTGACTTTTTATTACGAGTGATTCAAGCTCGGTAAGATAGTCCATAAGCTTTTTTACAATGATGTATTTTGCTTTGCTGCCGCCGTAAAGCTTGTAGTCTTCAAGACGGTTATCGACTTTGAACATCGCAAATCCGAGTATGCCCGGAACATTGACCTCACAACCCTGATCGTAAAGGAACTTTTCGAGGTCGTTGTTTCCGAGAGCGGAGTATTTTACATATATCTCTCCGACGATACCTACTTTTACCTTTGGTGTACGTTTTACTTTTATTTCGGAAAAGTCTTTTGCTATATAGTCAAGGTTTTCGGCTATTTCCTTTCTTGTAAAGCCGTTGCCGCTTGCGAGTATATCAGTAAGCTTTGCGATCCACTTTTCGACAAGAGCGGCACTGTCACCCTTGTTTATCTCATATGGCTTTATCTGGTTGTCAAGATTCATTATAAGATCGCCGTAAAGACCGCCGGCAGCTATTCTTCTGAGCATGGGGATAGTGAGCTTGAAACCGCTGTTCTTTTCAAGACCTGACATGTTCAGGGATATTACAGGAACCTGTTCAAAACCTGATTTGACAAGAGCCTTTCTCAGAAGATGTATATAGTTTGATGCACGGCAGCCGCCGCCTGTCTGTGTTATCATAAGAGCCGTTTTGTTTACGTCATACTTTCCGCTCTGGAGTGCGTGTATAAGCTGACCTATTGCCAGTATAGCAGGATAACATGTATCGTTATGTACATATTTCAAGCCGACCTGTGCTATTTCGGGGCCTTCCGTTTCAAGAAGTACGGCTTTGTAGCCGTAATGGAGAAATACATTCTTGATTATGGTAAAATGTATCTTTGCCATCATGGGAAGAAGGATAGTATATTCCTTTTTCATTTCCTTTGTAAAAAGGAGTCGTCCGGTTTTATCATATACAAGCTTTGCCATTTTTATACCTCCCGAAATTTTATGCGTTCCGGCTTTCCATTGTAGCTAAAAGACTTCTGAGCCTTATCTTTACAGCACCGAGATTTGTTATCTCGTCTATTTTTATCTGAGTGTATATACGTCCGTTTCTTTCGAGTATCGCACGGACTTCATCTGTTGTTATAGCGTCAACACCGCAGCCGAATGAAACGAGCTGTACAAGGTTCATGTTTTCATGGCGGCTGACATATTCCGCAGCGGCATACATGCGTGAATGGTAAGTCCACTGGTTGAGAACGCCTGTGTTTACTCTTTTCTCGTAGCGGCTGACAACGTCCTCCGAAACTATTGCAACATCAAAACTTGTTATAAGCTTGTCGATACCGTGATTTATTTCGGGATCGGCATGATAGGGACGGCCTGCAAGAACGATAATATTCTTGCCTTCTTTTACTGCCTTGTCAATTATCTCATCACCGAAAGCATGTATTTTTCCGAGATATTCTTCATAAGCTTTGTATGCTGCCTTTGAAGCGTCCTTTACTTCTTTGAGTGATATATTACCATAGTACTTCTGAAGCTCGGCACACATCTTTTTCGGAAAATCTTTCGGACGGTGTATGCCTGCAAATTCATGGAAGAATTTTATGTTTGATATCTCCTTGACATTTGCGTGTATTACTTCGGGATAATATGCTACAACAGGACAGTTATAGTGGTTATCACCAAGATGTTCGTCAAAATTGTATGACATGCAGGGGTAGAATATATTGTCAATTCCGTTATCGAGCAGCCACTGTATATGACCGTGTATAAGCTTTGCAGGGAAGCAGACGGTATCTGACGGGATAGTCTGCTGACCGTGAAGATAGAGCTTTCTGTTTGAAAAGGGAGAAACAACTACCTCAAAGCCTAATTTTGTAAGGAATGTGTGCCAGAAGGGGAGAAGCTCAAACATATTAAGTCCGAGCGGAATACCTATTCTGCCACGCTTGCCCTTTTTGGGTTCGTATTCCTTGAGGAGTTTAAGTTTATACTGATATATATTAAGACTGTCATCGGGGGATTTTTTCGTAACAGGACGCTCACATCGGTTTCCGGCTATGAATTTACGTCCGTCACTGAAAGTATTGACTGTAAGGCGGCAGTTGTTGCTGCATCCGCCGCAGTTTACGGAGCGTATTTCATGCTTGAATTCATTAAGCTGTTTTTTGTCGAGTATGGCGGATTTTTCCGCCTTGCATTTTTCCTTTGCATATAAAGCCGCACCGTATGCACCCATAAGACCGGATATTTCGGGACGAATAACGTTTGTACCCATTTCCTGCTCGAATGCACGGAGTACGGCATCATTGAGGAAAGTACCGCCCTGTACTACAATTTTCTTTCCGAGTTCGGATGGACTTGCAACACGGATAACTTTATAGAGTGCGTTCTTTACGACACTGAGGCACAGACCTGATGAAATATCCTCGATTGTTGCACCGTCTTTCTGAGCCTGCTTTACGGACGAATTCATAAATACGGTACATCTTGAACCGAGATCGACAGGCTGTTTTGCAAGCAGACCAAGTTCTGCAAACTGTTCTGAGGTATAGCCGAGAGCGTTTGCGAAAGTCTGTAAGAAAGAGCCGCAGCCCGAAGAACATGCTTCGTTGAGGAATATGTTATCTATAACACCGTTGCGTATCTTGAAGCATTTTATATCCTGACCGCCGATATCTATTATAAATTCAACATCAGGCATAAAGCTTTTAGCGGCTGTGAGGTGGGCGATAGTTTCAACAACTCCTATGTCAACATTGAATGCATTCTTGATTATTTCCTCGCCGTAGCCTGTTACGGCTGAGCCGGCTATTTTTATATCGGGGTTTATATCATAAATGTTTTTAAGGAAGCCCTTGACTATCGGTACAGGGTTTCCGCTGTTTGACATATATTCTGAATAGAGAAGTGTACCGTCCTTTGCAGCTGCAACACCCTTTACTGTTGTAGAGCCTGCGTCTATGCCTATGTATACTTCACCGTTATAGCCTTTAAGTTCACCCTTTTTGACTGTGGCGGAAGCGTGTCTTTTGCGGAACTCATCAAGTTCCTGCTGATTTCTGAAAAGCGGCTTGTTGAATGCGAAGTTGCCCGAACCTCTGTAGGATGACACCTTTTCTATAACTTTATCGAGGTCAACCGTCTTTTCGGCACAAAGTGCAGCACCCATTGAAACGTAATAAAGGGAATTTTCCGGACAAAGACCTTTTGTTTTGAGTACCTTGTCAAAGCCGAGTCTTAACTGCGGGATAAAGGTGAGAGGGCCGCCGAGATATACGACATTTCCTTTAATTTCTCTGCCCTGTGCAAGACCTGCTATTGTCTGATTTACAACAGCCATGAATATACTTTCGGCAATATCTGTTTTTTTCGCACCCTGATTAAGAAGCGGCTGTATATCCGTCTTAGCGAAAACGCCGCAGCGAGAGGCAATAGTATAAGTCTTTTCGTGCTGTTTTGCAAGACCGTCAAGTTCCTCGACGGGAACATTGAGAAGTGTTGCCATCTGGTCTATAAAAGCACCTGTGCCGCCTGCACATGAACCGTTCATACGCACTTCCATACCACCGGAGAGGAACAGTATTTTTGCATCCTCGCCGCCCAGCTCTATTACAACATCGGTATCGGGTATGAATGTATTTGCTGCGGCTCTTGTTGCATATACCTCCTGTATAAAGTCAATACCGCAGGCATCTGCAATACCCATTCCTGCCGAACCTGACATAGCTACAAGTGCATTGTCGGCCTGCGGAAGCTCTTTCCTTACCTTGCTGAGAAGCTCGGATATCTTGCTTGTTATCTGAGAATAATGTCTTTCGTAGGTTTTATATAATACCTTGTTATCCTCGTCCAGTGCGACACATTTTACGGTTGTTGAACCGATATCAAGACCTATCTTTATCATTCGCTTAGCCTCACTTTTCATTTAATTAAAATTCCCTTTTATCTTACTTAATTATACTCATTATTCGGTTTTAATGGTTCTTTAAAAGAATTATAAAATTGAAACAACATTATAAGTGCAGGAATTTTTTTACATACTGAAAATACAGCTTTTACGAAAGCACTATTGACAAAAAGGCTGTATAGAAGTAATATGAAAGTAAATAAAATTACGGATGGGGGATGTACATGGGTAAGAAGTTTTTTGCAGCGGCAGTTATATGTATGGCTATGCTGATGCTTTGCAGCTGTAACGGCAATAACAGTAAGACTGCATCGGAGGTATCAAAAGTGTCCGGCACAAGTGCGGCTGTATCAGAGAGTTCAGCGAAGTCCGAAAGCTCAGTAAAATCCGAAAGTTCGGTAAAATCCGAAAACTCGGTAAAGTCCGAAAGTTCGGTAAAATCCGAAAACTCGGAAAAATCTGAAAGTTCGGTTGAATCTGAAAGCTCGGTAAAATCTGAAAGCTCAGCCGAAACAGAACGTTCCGAAGAACAGTCTGAAAGCTCAGATGAAAGCCATGAAGGCTTTACAGAACAGGAGCTTGCAGATATGGAGGAAACCGATAAGCGTATATCAGATCTTACAAAAAGCGATGAGTTTCAACAGGCTGATGTATCAGCAAGAATGGAGCTTGCACAGGCACTCCTTACAGAGCTTGCAGAAGAAGGTCTTGTTAAAGAAGGTTCTGTATATGCCGGCGGCGATACAGTAAGCTTTCAGTACAGCTGCGGTGTTCTTGGCGGTGTGATGTGCAGGGAATTTGATCCGATGATGAACTGACTTATATTAAACGGCATATCCGTATATCATAAGACAGCGGATATGCCGTTGATTTTTGCCGTAAAAAACAATGCATAATCAACGGACTTCATGTCTGTCAATTATGCATTATGCATTACGAATTATGAATTGGCATTTGTGTTGATGAGTTCACGGGCTTTCTGTGCAGCTTCTGCCTCGTCGGGACCGTCACATTCAAGAACGATCTCACTGCCGCACTTTATGCAGGCAGTCATTATGTTTAAGATGCTTTTTGCGTCTATCCTTGAACCGTTGAAGATTATGGTGACATTGCACTGGAATTTACCCATTTCACTTGCAAAAACTGCTGCCGGACGCATGTGAAGACCGATAGGATCGGTGATAGTCAGATTCTGAGATATCATTTTTATAACCTTCCTTTTATCATTCTTTTGCTTAAAGCATACATATAATATTATACACATTAATGAACGAAAATCAAGTAAATAATTTTGATTTTATATTGCAATAATTTGTAAAAAGGTATAAAATAGTTTCAGGACAGTATAATGTTTTTTTACATTTATTGCCTGTATTGGAAAAGCCGCTGAAAGTACAGGATATTCAACTAAGGGGTTTTTGAATATTGCTGCGTACAGCGGCTTGCCTTATACAAACCATAAATGGATAATACGGAGGGAAAAATATGGCTGAATTAAAGTTTGAAAAAATAAGCGGAGATGATGTAATATTCAAGAATCAGGAGTATATTTCAGATTCGCTTGTTTTTAATGCTATAGAGTCTGCAAGAAATGATGACAGCTACAACATATATACAGACCATAAGTATGTTATTATCTCTACACCCAAAAATGGTGCAAGGGTATGGATATGGACGGCATCCGCTATAAAAAGCGATACTTCAAAGCTTGTTGATATATGCAGATTTCTTCGTGATTGCAATATCCCGAAGGTCGAGATATATGTAAAGCCTGAGGTTTCGGGCAATCTTTCAGACCTTTATGCGATAACCTCGCTTGAGCTTGACTATGTTGTAAAGGACGAGCTTTCTCTTGCTGTATTTACATACAAGGGAGATAAAAAGCCCGATGTTGATGAAGAGGATATAATATGTATAGACAAGAATGATCCCGAGCATGTAAGGCTTGTAAGAGAATTCTATGAAAAATGCTGTGATGAGTTCCGCTGGCATGATAAACTCGACAGAAAGATAAAGGAATATCTTGATACCGAGCTTTATGCATATGTCAAAGACGGAGTTATGCTTGCAAATGCAGTTATAGGCAGCCACACTGATGAATATACAAGAATAAAGTCAGTTGCAGTCCTCAAGGATGAACGCAGAAAAGGCATAGGCTACAAAATGTGCGGTTTCATTGTAAATAAGATACTCGAAACGCAGAAAACGCCTATACTTTATGCACATGTAGGAAATGCGGCGGCTGTGGCACTATGGAACAAGGCAGGCTTTAAAATGCGTGATAAGCTTTGTTTACTTAAAATAGCCGATAACAACTGATATACTGACAGGCAGAACAGCAGATATGATATTTTTATGATATCGTATCTGCTATAATATTATCCATAAATAATATCAAGGAGTGATCAAAATGACAGAGAAAGAAAAAATGCTTTCGGGAGAGCTTTACAATCCGTCTGATCCGGAGCTTAAAAAAGAGGCTGTGCGTTCAAGACGTTTAGTAAGTCTTTACAACAACACCGCGGCCGAGCAGAAAGAGTACAGGACGGAGATACTTAAACAGCTTTTGGGCAGTACAGGAAATAAGATAACCATAGAGCCGCCGTTCCACTGTGACTACGGCAGTAATATATATATCGGGGAGCGTTTCTATGCCAATTTTGACTGCATAATCCTTGATGTTGCCGAGGTATATATCGGTAAGAATTGTCTTTTTGGACCGAGGGTATGCATATATACTCCCACACATCCCATAGATGCTGATGTGCGCAATACCGGACTTGAACATGGCGAGGCTGTCAGCATA
Organism: Acutalibacteraceae bacterium; assembly: GCA_045224775.1. Taxonomy (GTDB): domain Bacteria; phylum Bacillota; class Clostridia; order Oscillospirales; family Acutalibacteraceae; genus UBA1213. The sequence continues at coordinate 10,526 of JBGVAQ010000286.1, forward strand.
GGCGATAATGTATGGATAGGCGGAAATGTTGTTATCAATCCGGGTGTGACTATAGGCAATAATGTGGTTATCGGTTCGGGTTCGGTAGTTACTAAAGATATTCCCGATAATGTTATAGCCGTAGGGAATCCGTGCAGAGTAAAACGCACCATAACTGACGAGGACAAGAGAATATGGCAGGCAAAGCTTGAGGAATATTACAAAACGTGAGTCCGAAAGCCTTTCTTACTGCGTTCGGAATGACAAGCAAAGTGTGTTTATTGTTATTTTTCCGCTTCGCTGATTTTATCCTGAACGCAGGTTATAACTCCCTCAGTCAGCATAGCTGACAGCTCCCTCAATGAGGGAGCCTTTGATAAACAGCCATGACAGGCTCACCGTGAAGCTGTCATGGCTGTTTTGCGTTATATAAGGGTTTTGATAAGTGCTTCTGCTGCTACAGCGTCGGCTTTTCCCCGACTGTTTTTCATTACAAAGCCTACTATTGCTTTGATAGCCTTTTCTTTACCGTTTTTGTAGTCGTTGACTGCATTCAGGTTTGCTTCTACTGCCTGACGGCAAAGCTCAGTGAGTGCATTATCGTCAAGACCTGCCATATCGCTTTCTGAGATAAGCTCATTCGGCTTTTTGCCTGTTTCGAGCATCTTGTCAAGCGTTGATTTTGCAAGGTTCATGCGTATCTTTCCGCTGTCGATAAGCTTTATAAGTTCATTAAGGCTCTCCGCACTTACTTTGATGTCGAACGCTTCTTTTTCGGCTTCATTTTCTACTGTGCGGAATATCTGACCTATTATGAAGTTTGCGGCTGTTTTGGCTGTTTTTGTACCTTCTGCGGCTTTCTCAAAGTATTCCGCTACACGTCTGTATTTTACAAGCAGCTGTGCATCCTTTTCGGGAAGTCCGAGTTCATTTATATATCTTTCGAGCTT
>JBGVAQ010000287.1:0-5269 GCA_045224775.1 Acutalibacteraceae bacterium
ATCACCGGTATATGTGACAAGCTCAACATTATCACCACGAGTTTTAAGAGCTTTTGAAATATTGAAGCCCACACCTGCAACTGCCGAATTTACTCCGAAAAAACTATATTCTATCGGAAAATAGTCCAGCGGAAAGCCCTTTATCCTTACATTTGTTTCAATATTTGCAAGTCCGAACACAACTATGTTTTTCTTCACATGAACACCTTCTTTTTGCGATTTGCTTATTTTATATTTATTTTACAATATATCGTCTGTTAAGTCAATGCATCAGACAAAATCAAAACCTGTACCACAAAATCTTTCGTGATACAGGTTTCTCTCTATACAGATCTTTTTTCTGCGTTAAGCTCGTTGTATGATATAACCGAATTTATTTCTTCCGACGTGTTCCTTATTCTCTGTGCAAGTCTTTCGGCAGTATATAATATCTGACCGTCACCACATGCCGCCGGAACAAGCTTTGCAAGCTCCTTTGCTCCACCAAGAGAATATAATGCCGAAAGAAAATAAACACCATCAATACTTTCAGGCTTCAGCCTTTGGTATTTATACGGAAATTCCGGAAAAAATTCGTATATAACAGTACCTTTTAATGATACGGCAGGCTTTGAGCTTGTGAAAATTATCGTTTTTTCCGATACAGGCAGTTTTGTATCTATCCTTTTCGGGCAAATAAGTATGTCACAATCCGAAAGTCTTTCGGGAGAATTATTTACTGTAAAAGATGCTCCTATGCTTTCAGAAAGCCTTTCGGATTCTTTCTCGTAAAAACGTGGCATATTCGTTATGACCATAAGCTGTGAAGTAAATTCCGAAAGCTTTTCCGTAAACAAAGGCGCATCAGCCATGGGATCATAATAAGCTATTCTAAGACTGTTCGGAGAAACTGCCGCTCTTCCGAGTATATCACACACTGCGTTCTGCATCATTATACGCGCATACTCATCGCTTTCAAATCTGCTGAACGGCGTATTTTCAAGCTCCAGCTCATTACTGCAAATCACTGTCTTAGGTGCACATATCGCATAATCATATATTTTTTTATAGCGTATCTTGCCACGATTAAGCCTGTACTTTATACACAGAACCGATATTTTATTATGCTTCTTTATCGTTGTGCTTATCTCATACGGATGGAACAGTGATGCTATTTTCTGCATAAACGTTTTATTGTTGTTTCTTTCTATTTCAAGTACAGTCAGCATATTGTCACCTCTCTCTTTTTTTAAATTATATGCGTCATAAAAGAAAAAAATGACCTTTTCGCTGACTGATATGCAAAACAGGCACAGCCTGTTTACACAAAAACCGTACCTGTTTTTATCAGTTTTAACTGCTGAATACGTCACCTGCTGCTTACTGTATCTCCGACATTATCAGCCGCATTTTCAACAGTGTCACCTGCATTATCAGCAATATTTGAAACTGTATCGCCGACATTGCTTGTAATATTTGACACTATATCTCCGGCATTACTTGTGATATTTGATGCCGCATTGCCTACGTTATCGGCTGCATTATCTATAGTATCACCTATATTCCTTGCAGCGTTATCGGCGGTATTTCCGAAATTATCACCTACATTGTTTCCGGCATTATCAGCTGCATCTCCGGAATATATCATATCTTCCGTATCGCCTATTATGCCGTTTCCGTCAGTTACCTGCCCGTTGCGTGGAAGTACCATCATTTCATCACTTGCCTGTGCGCCGGGAAGTTCAGATGCCTGAGGTACTGATGTCATATTGTCAGGAACACTGCTTTCATTCGTCTTGCATGCTGCCATGCTCAGACTCATTACAGAAAGTATGCCAAGTGTAAGAATAAGCTTCTTCATACTTTTCTACTCCTTTTCATTTTCTTACAAAGCTTATTATTCTCACCGGCATTTGTTTTATTCCGTTATAAAATTGTAAAATTCTGATAAAAAAGGCTGCCGCAACGTGCGACAGCCTTTTACTTCATTATCTGCCCATATTCCGGGGCATTCCGCCCTGATACTGGTCTGCATAGCCTGTTCCTACAACATTGGGCATATTGGGAACATTTGGTATATTCGGTAATGCGGACTGTGTCTGCGGCTTATTCGGCTTAGGCACATTTACTGCCTGAGCGTTTGTCTTTTTGGATGTTGTATCAACATTACCGTCAATAACAAGCTCTTTAAGTGTTGTTGCAAGTCCTGCCATTGACTGTATCTCTGAAGGAATTATTATCTTTGTTGCACGTCCGTCTGCAACCTGTGAGAATGTTTCAAGACTCTTCAGCGCTATTACCTTATCTGACGGTGCTGCTTCATTCAACATTCTCAAGCTGTCTGCATATGCTGTCTGTACTGCTATGATAGCCTCAGCTTCACCCTGTGCTTCACGTATCTTTGTTTCCTTTACAGCTTCTGCACGGAGGATAGCTGCTTCCTTATGTCCTTCTGCAACAAGTATCTGACTTGTCTTTTCACCCTCTGCATCGAGTATTCTTGCACGGCGCTCACGTTCTGCCTTCATCTGCTTCTCCATGGCTACCTGTATCTCACGGGGAGGAAGAATGTTTTTAAGCTCAACTCGTTTTACCTTTATTCCCCATGCATCTGTTGCTTCATCAAGTATCTCTCTTATACGGTCATTGATCTTGTCACGTGATGTAAGAGTGTTATCAAGTTCAAGCTCACCGATGATGTTTCTGAGTGTTGTTGCACAAAGTGTTTCTATTGCCATTATAGGATGCTCAACACCATAGGTATAAAGCTTTGAATCTGTTACCTGAAAATATACAACTGTATCTATCTGCATTGATACGTTATCTCTTGTGATAACCGACTGCGGTTCAAAGTCTACTACCTGCTCTTTAAGAGATATTCTCTTTGCTATTCTGTCCATGAACGGAACTTTTACATGTATACCTGTGTGCCATGTGTTGTAATATGCACCAAAACGCTCGATAACAAACGCATTAGCCTGCGGAACAACTTTGATATTTGCAACTACAACAAGAACTACGATAACAAGAATGATTGCAAATGCTATTAACCAACCCGGCATAATTAATTACCTCATTTCTTTGTTTTTTGAACATATTATGCTCATACTGTTACGGTCTGCTGAACCTTTTTTACAATAAGCTTTACGCCTTCTATCCTCATAACAACTATTTCAGTTCCTACAGGAAGAATGCTTTTTTCTTCTGTGATAGCTGTCCAGTCACAATTATTGACTCTTACACGGAATATACCCATATCTTCATCAATTATTTTTGTGACCTTGCCTGTTTTTCCGATATTCATATCGGCATTTGTCGGTGTCTTTTTAAATTTACTCATCCTATGCGCAAACGGCTTTGTTAGAACCAGAAGTACTATAGTTACGGTAAAAAATACTATTATCTGCACCGAAATATCTACTCCCACACTTTCGAGTACCAATGCGACTATTCCGCCGACAGCACCCCATATCGTTATAAGCTGGAGCTGTGTTATCCATTCGAGGAAAATACACACTACTATCACTGCTACCCAAATCCAAAAAATATCGCTCATCCTGCTCACCTCCTTAAAGAGCTGACGATAACTTTTTGTTTTCCCTGATTTCTGAAAGTCGGGCACGGTAATTTGATATCAACTTTGATAACTCAACTGTACCGACTTTCACATACTGTTCATCATCCGATATTTCGTTTTCTATTACAGAAAACTCCCTGTTGCTTACAAGGCTGTATATATTTCCGCTGAACTCATATACCTCCCGCCTGCCTTCAATTACATCCTTTATACCGTTTTCTATCTCGTCACCGAAATTTCTGACCTCGGCAAGAAGGAAAGAACCGAGAGGTTCATACTTTTTGTCCTTGAATAAAGCTTTCAGAACAGTATGCTTTCCTGACGTTAAAACTAATCTGTAATCGATAATATCAACCCCTTTCATAGACGGGATATGCGGTAGTTATTTTTTTATTATTATCAAGATACATGTCTATCTCAATATTCCCCGAATGTCCTATCCAAAGAGAACCTGACGGATTGTCTGGATCGGATATTGCATCCTCATAAGCTGTATTTATCGCATCAACTACCTGCTGCGGCGTCCAGCTTTCAGGATAGAATGAGCTGAAACCATTCTTTGTCTTTCCGCTCACTTTTACCTTTCCTGTAAACACACCGTTTTTATCCGTTTTGCTCCTTGTTCCCTCGATTATCTCGCCCTTACTGTCTGTTACCATAGTGTAATGATAACCTGTTGCGTTACCTTTTTTATTTATAGTACCGTCAAAGATATGCTCAAGAGTTCCTTTGGCAAAATAATCTACATTTTGCAGTTTGGCAATATCTGCCATTGTGTATGTCACAGTAACGGATGTATCTGCGGAAGTCTGACTTTCAGCTTTTGATGATACAGCACTGCTCGCCTTTGTATCGGAGCTTGTGACGGATACCTTAGAGCTTTTGGACGAGTTTGAATTACTGCTGTCTGATACGGATATAGATACAGTACAGCCTGCGGACATTAAAACAACCGCCGCTGTAAATATAGGCAAAACAATTTTTGATATGATAGGTTTTGTATAATTATCCATATAATTCACTTCACTTTTTATGTTTTTTTCTGCCGCTGCCTACACCTTTCTTATCGCCTGACTTATTTTTTGACGAATTTATTATACTGTCGTATTTTTCAAACGAAATACCGTATTTCTTTTCGGCATCAGTCAGAGGTTTCTTATTCTTATCAGACATTCCCGACCTGACATCGTTCTTGTTTTTAGGATGTATCAGACACTTTTTGTCAAAGCCTATAAGATCCGTTCTGTGAGCCTTTACAAGTGCTTCATGCACAAGATCATAATTTTTCGGATTCTTATATTGTATCAATGCTCTCTGCATAGCCTTTTCGTGCGGATCGTGTGCAACATAAACAGGCTTCATCGTGCGTGGATCAACACCTGTATAATACATACATGTAGATATAGTTGACGGTGTAGGATAGAAGTCCTGCACCTGTTCCGGATTACAGCCTGTATCTCTCAGATACTCCGCAAGTGCTATTGCTTCCTTTAATGTCGAGCCGGGATGGGACGACATAAGATAAGGTACAAGAAACTGCGGCTTTCCAAGATTTTTATTTATCTGCGCATATTTTTTACAGAACGCACGGTAAACGCTGTTTTCCGGCTTGCCCATTTTTGAAAGTACTTCGTCTGCAACGTGTTCGGGCGCTACCTTTAACTGACCGCTTATATGGTGCTGACACATTTCTTTGAAAAATGTATCGTCCTT
>JBGVAQ010000288.1:0-7991 GCA_045224775.1 Acutalibacteraceae bacterium
GTACACAAGGGCTGATATCTGCATTTACAGCGTCCTTTGCTTCGTCTGTAATGCTGCTTTTGCTGTGCCTTTTGTCAGGACTTTCACTCTTTGGCAGTGTACCGGCGCTTGTTATACCATTTTTCAAGGGATACGGTTACGGTCTTTCGGCAGGATTTCTTTACGGAGCGTATGGCATGAAGGGTATAGGCTATAATCTTCTTGTGATACTTCCGGGAATGTTTTTCTCTTCAATTATAATATGCAGTGCATCTCTTATGTCGTTCTGCAGCTCGCTTAAACTGTGCTCATACTTTTTCAGTGCGGCTGTAAGGGACGATCCCCGTGAGCAGATGAAAAGCTATCTTTTGTCGGTACTCAGATGTCTTTTGCTTTGTGCACTGGCTGCGGCAGTAGATATGATCTGCTCACTGTGTTTTTCGTGGATCTTTAATTTTAGTTAGGGTGTGTTAAAAAAATGGCTGATACAGTCGAAAGAAAATACGGGCTCGGAGATTTCTTCGCAAATTTCATGGGGAATATCGGAAGACTTATCCTTGTAAATATAATGTTCTGCATACCGCTTGCCGCATTCGGAGGTATTCTGTGGCTGATATCCGGCGGAACAAATATTAATATTTTTCTTTTATTTCTGTTAATACCTTTAATGTCACCGTTTTTTGCCGGTGCTGTAAATGTATGCAGGAAAGTCAGTGCAGACAAAAAGGTGCGTCCGATAAAGGACTTTTTCGGAGGCATAAAAGATAACTGGAAATTTTTCCTTGTGAACTCGCTGCTGCTTTATATACTTTCAATAAGTATATGGGCAGTGTCAAATTACTTTTCAAAGCAGGAAAGCAGTTTTGCGACCATAGTTTTTCTTATCATAATGATAGTTACATCCATACTTTTTGTGTTTATCGACCTTTCGGCAATAGTTATGGCTGTATCGGTAGAACTTAGCTTTGCGGAGATAATCAGGAACTCGATAGTAATGATAATGAGCGGTTTTGCCAACCACCTGAAAACAATGCTTTCACTGATATTTACGGCAAGCGTTGTATATTCGATAGTAGTACTGACGGGTAATCCTGTTGTATCACTTATAATACTCGGAGTTATTATCGCTGCATTGCTGCCGATAACAGTAATATACATAATAGTGTACAATTCTTATCAGACGGTTGAAAAACTCGTTATAAAACCGTATCAGCAGCAGGAAAGTGAAAAGATACAGAACCGCATCGACAAGGAAAATGATGAAAAGCTGACTATAGAGGAGCTTGAGCCGCTTGCAAAGGGCGATCCGGAGGAATATGTTTTTCTCAACGGAAAAACAGTCAAGCGTAAATATATACTTAAAATGATAGATGTAAGGAAAAATAACCCTGATATGTAAGTGTCAGAAATGTATTTATGTAGAAAAACGCAAAATCATATTGACAGTTTTTTTGCAAGTTACTATAATTATAAGTATAGGCATATGAAAAGTATATCTCTGTGAATTATGGATATCATAGGGATAATGCGTTTCAAAATATGATAAAACGGAGGAAGAGGACTATGGCTAATAACGAAAAAGAAGTCGAAGTTCAGAAAGCACCGGTTGATCTCGTACAGGATCTTGACAGCTTCAAAAGAATGTATGAAAGGGTAAAAGAAGCACAAAGACGTTTTGCGGAATATACACAGGAACAGGTGGACGAAATATTCAGGGCGGCAGCTATCGCAGCAAATGCCGAGCGTATACCGCTTGCAAAAATGGCTGTTGAGGAAACAGGCATGGGCGTTGTTGAGGATAAAGTAATAAAAAACCACTATGCCGCTGAATATATATATAATTATTACAAGGATACAAAGACTTGCGGTGTTATAGAATATGATGCCGCTTTCGGAATGAAAAAGGTTGCCGAACCTATAGGTATAATAGGTGCGGTAATTCCTACGACCAATCCTACATCTACGGCTATATTCAAGGCTCTTATCTGCCTTAAAACAAGAAACGGTATTATCATCAGTCCTCATCCGAGAGCTAAAAAGTCAACAATAGCTGCTGCAAAGATAGTTCTTGAAGCTGCTGTAAAAGCCGGAGCACCGGAGGATATAATCGGCTGGATAGATGTACCTTCACTTGAGCTTACAAATGAGCTTATGAAAACATCTGATACCATACTTGCAACAGGCGGTCCCGGAATGGTAAAGGCTGCATATTCATCAGGCAAGCCGGCGCTCGGTGTCGGTGCAGGCAATACACCTGCAATAATCGACAGCACAGCAGATATACAGGTCGCAGTAAACTCCATAATCCATTCAAAGACATTTGATAACGGTATGATATGTGCATCTGAGCAGAGTGTTACTGTTCTTGCAGACATATATGACAAGGTAAAGAAGGAGTTTGCAGACAGAGGCTGCTATTTCCTCAAGGATGACGAAATCGAAAAGGTAAGAAAGACTATTATCATAAACGGTGCATTGAATGCAAAGATAGTAGGTCAGTCTGCATATAAAATAGCTGCACTTGCAGGAGTTGAGGTTGATCCGAAAACAAAGGTACTCATAGGCGAAGTAGAATCCGTTGATATCAGCGAAGAATTTGCACATGAGAAGCTTTCACCTGTACTTGCTATGTATAAGGCAGAAAACTTTGACGATGCTATTGCAAAGGCTGCAAGACTTGTTGCAGACGGCGGCTACGGTCATACATCATCACTGTTTGTTCATCCGTCACAGACAGAAAAGATAGAAAAGCATTCCCACGCTATGAAGACATGCCGCATACTTATCAATACACCTTCTTCACAGGGCGGTATCGGAGATCTCTATAACTTCTCACTCACACCTTCATTTACACTCGGCTGCGGTTCATGGGGCGGCAACTCGGTTTCGGATAATGTCGGCGTAAAGAATCTGCTCAATATCAAAAAGGTTGCCGAGAGGAGAGAGAATATGCTTTGGTTCAGAGCACCTGAAAAGGTATATTTCAAAAAAGGCTGTATGCCGATAGCACTTGACGAGCTTGGCACAGTCATGCATAAGAAAAAGGCATTTATCGTAACGGACTCATTCCTTTACAAAAACGGATATGTTGCTCCGATAGAGAAAAAGCTTGATGAGATGAACATCCAGCACACATGCTTCTATAACGTACAGCCTGATCCTACACTTGCATCGGCAGAGGAAGGTGCAGAGGCTATGCGTATGTTTGAGCCTGATGTAATAATCGCACTCGGCGGCGGTTCGGCTATGGATGCAGGAAAGATCATGTGGGTACTTTATGAGCATCCCGAAGTAGATTTCAAGGATATGGCTATGCGTTTCATGGATATACGCAAGAGAATATATCCGTTCCCGACAATGGGTGAAAAAGCGTATTTTGTAGCTATCCCGACATCATCAGGCACAGGCTCGGAGGTAACTCCTTTTGCTGTTATAACAGATGAAAAGACACACATAAAATATCCGCTTGCAGACTATGAGCTTCTTCCGAAGATGGCTATAATCGACGCTGACAATATGATGAATCAGCCAAAGGGACTTACAAGTGCATCAGGTATAGATGCTCTTGTACATGCGCTTGAAGCATATGTATCAATAATGGCTACTGAATATACAGACGGTCTTGCACTCAAGGCTATGAAGAATATATTTGACTATCTGCCGTCAGCATATGAGAACGGCGCAAATGATCCGATAGCAAGAGAAAAGATGGCTACAGCCTCAACACTTGCAGGTATGGCATTTGCAAACGCATTTTTGGGTGTTTGTCATTCAATGGCACATAAGCTCGGCGCATTCCATCATATACCTCACGGTATCGCAAATGCACTTCTCCTTACAGAAGTAATGAGATACAATGCAGATCCGAAGCCTGCAAAGATGGGAACATTCTCACAGTACCCGTATCCGCATACGCTTGAAAGATACTGTGAATGCGCTCACTTCCTCGGCATAAACGGCAAGGACGACAATGAAACCCTTGATATCTTCATAGAGAAGATAGAGGAACTGAAAGCAAAATGCGGCATAAAAAAGACTATTGCAGAGTACGGTGTTGACGAGAAATACTTCCTTGAAACACTTGATACAATGGTCGAGCAGGCATTTGACGATCAGTGTACGGGAGCAAATCCGAGATATCCGCTTATGTCAGAGATAAAAGATATGTACCTCAGGACATATTACGGTAAATAATAAAATTCAGGGTGCGGCATTACGCCGCACCTTATTTTGTGTACGGAGGTTTATATGGAATATATCTGTTCGCTTTGTCCGAGAAACTGCAATGCTTTGAGGACTGATGATAAGGGAAACGGTTTCTGCAAAATGGGAGTATTTCCTAAAATAGCAAGAGCCGCACCGCATTTCTGGGAAGAACCGTGTATCAGCGGCAAAAAGGGTTCGGGGACGATATTCTTTTCGGGTTGTGTGCTGTCATGCGTTTTTTGTCAGAACAATAAAATAAGTGCCGGCGGCTATGGAAAGACAGTAAGTGTAGATGAGCTTATAGGATATATAAAAAGCTTGGAGGAACAGGGCGTACATAATATTAATCTTGTCAGTCCTACACCTTATATCGAAAGCATTATAAGTGCGTTTGAAAGGTACAGACCTTCCGTGCCGGTAGTTTATAATACGGGAGGTTATGAGAAAGCCGAAACTATAAAGCGGCTTGAAGGTATAGTTGATATTTACCTTCCGGATATGAAATATATAAGAACTGAGCTTTCGGGAAAATATTCGGGTGCGGTAAATTACTTTGAGTATGCACTTCCAGCCATAAAAGAAATGGTACGTCAGACCGGAAAGCCTGTATTTGATGAAAACGGCATAATGCTTAAAGGCACAATAGTACGCCATCTCATACTTCCGCAGAATACAAAAAATTCCATACAGGTGCTTGATGTTCTGAAACGTGAGTTCGGTGATGATATACTTGTCAGTCTTATGGGACAGTATGTTCCTATGGGCAGAGCAGATGAATTTAAGGAGCTGAACAGACGAATAACCGCAAGGGAGTATAATAAAGTTCTTGAACATATGCAGGAGCTTGGACTTGACGGTTATGTTCAGGAGCTTGGCTCGGCTAAAAAAACTTACATACCCGATTTTGATGTATCACTCCTGTGAATCGTCATTCTCGACTACCTGTAACGGCATATTTACACATACATCTTCTTCAAGCTCATAATCGGCTTTGAGTATATAGCTGTCACCGGTTTCTTTTAATGAAATTTTCCTGTTGAGTACAGTTCCCTGATTTGTACTTCCTAACATGAATACCTCGTATAATGCAAGTTTGTTGTTTAATATCGTTTCAGCCTGTTGTCTGTCAAGGACAACAGGCTTTTTTGTGTATTCACGGAGTATCTCGGAATTGACATAGAACGGCAGACGGCTTTCAAGGAATGTAAGCTGTTGGCTTTCAGTCGTTTTTATATATCTGGTGTCGGGGGTGTCCTGTAAGGAAAACGGCAGTTTTATCCCGAAGAATACAAGCTCATTTTTTACGGCTGTATTATCGCTGAATACAGGTAGTTCAATATTTTTGGAAATCTTTATCTCGGTACTTCTTGCTGTTTTTGCAAATACCTGAGCATTGCTGTCAACTATTACCGTAGTACCGTCATTGTATTCCATAACACCGCTGACAAGAAGCTGACCTTTTTTTATTCCGTCACCGACAGCTATTTTTGCAGTTCCGTTTTTTACTTTTATCCGTGTAACAGTACCGTCTGCCGCTGACATCATATTGCTTGTCCGTGATATATCACGCTTGTTTACTTTCTGTGAGGTATCAGGACTTACACGCACCTCGGCACATGAGCCTATTATATTTATAGTCATCCAGCTTATTCTGTTATCCCTGAGAGATACTTTGTCTGTTATCTCGCTGACATTCAGGCTTTTACTGTAAGCACCCTCGTGAAAGCCGTATTCTTCAAGCAGACTTTGCATTTCGTATGCGTTTATAGTTTCGGGGAGCTGATAATTTATGCTCCATATAAAGCATGACATTATCTTGCAGAATATCACAAACAGAACTGCACCTGCTATGAGTCCGGAACGGTGCTTGTACTTTCCTAAAACAAACGGCAGACCGTGTTCTTTTACGATATGTATGTTGTTCTGAGATTTTTCAGCGGCACTCTGTATAATGTCGGATTCGTTTCTTCTTACACAGCAGCATATACAGCCGTCTGTATTTCTGAGTTTCCACAGGTTCACGCCCTTGCGTGATGCAAGATTTATAAAACGCTCTGTAAATTTTCCCTCTACACTTATATCATAATAGCCGAAAAGCCACCTTAACAAATTTACTATCATATTTTGTTTACCTCACATGATATATTCTATTGATGTAATAAAACCGTGTATTACTATATCGCTGTCATCCATGCATTGTATGTGCAGTCCTCTGCCGCAGAAGGCGATTATATATTTTCCTGTATTTATTTTTATGGACTTGTCGCCGTATTCGACTATACCTTTGCTTCCTTCAAGTATTACTTCATGGTTTCCGCTTATCTGCATATGAACCTTTCCCAAGTTTGCCATGAATGCCGGCATTTTCATGCGGTGTTCATCCCTGCTTTTTTTCATTTGCTCGCCTCCTCATTAAAATTTATGCTTTTCCAAATATAAAAATCACAACATGCATATATTTTACAGGGTGATGATATGAAAGCTTGTATTTGTGGAAAGTCAAGGTCGGTAATTGTATCGGGTATTGTGATATGTATGATAGTGTGTATACTTGTGTTTTCCTCCGCTTCATCAAAAGGTATAGTCAGCGGGCTTGAATATTCGTCAAAGCTCCTTATACCGTCATTGTTTCCGTTTATGGTTCTGTCGGGATTTATTATACGTTCAGGTATATCCGTGTATCTGGGCAAGCTGACAGCACCGTTGACTACTCATGTTTTCCGTCTGCCCGAAAAAGCTTCTGCCGCTGTTTTACTGAGCTTTATTGGCGGTTTTCCCGTAGGCGCAAAATGTGTAAGACTGCTGTATGACAAAGGAGATATAAATTCATGTCAAGCGGAGCAGATGATGCTTTTTTGTATATGTTCAGGGCCTGCATTCCTGATAACGGGTGTAGGTACAATAATGCTCGGAAATTCCGTGTCGGGACTGATACTCTATGTATCACAGCTTTTATCGGGATTGATACTCGGCATACTTTCGGGTATTATTTACCGTGACAGTGATATGTCGGAAAGTGCTGAGCGTAAAGAGTATGAAAAAGGCGGCTATATAAATGACTTTATATGCTCATGTTCGGACGGTGCAGTGTCTGTTATAAATCTTGTTTCCCTCGTTGTGTTTTTCTCGATGTTTTTATCCGTAGCGGAGGAAACAGGTCTGTCTGGGCTTTTGTATTCGTTATTGAAAATGCTTGGTGCGGATCATTCTTTGGCTGATTGTGCATTTCCGATAATATCCGAGGTGACAACAGCCTGTAACAGGATATGTCAGGGCGGCTGTCCTCTCAGTATGCTTTCATTGGCGGCAGGCTTCGGCGGTTTATGCGTACATTTTCAGATATTTGCTCTGCTTGGAGATATGAAAGTAAGCAGGCTTAAAATCATCGCCTTTCGTTTTATAAATGCATTTTTGTCATCTGTAATAACCGAAATAATATGCTGTTTCTATGTTCCGTCAGTTTCGGCTTTTGCTTTGTATGGAAATGAAGTGAAATTAAGCTCTGCGACCATAGCAGGAACAGCGGCTCTTATAATAATGTGTGCGGTGTTTCTGCTTTCGCTTAAAAGCTCCGAGCTTAAAAGAACAATTATCCGAAAATGACATAAAATAAGAACAGGTATTTTACAGGGAGGTATAGTATGTGTGGTATAGCAGGCTGGTATGATAAGAGTGTTGATTTCAGCAGTCATAAAAAAACGCTTATGGCTATGTCGGAAAGTCTTGGAAGGCGTGGCCCTGATGACAGCGGTATATGTATAAAAGACGGTGTTTGTCTTATACACAGAAGGCTGGCGGTCATAGAT
>JBGVAQ010000289.1:0-6581 GCA_045224775.1 Acutalibacteraceae bacterium
ATAACCCGGGAAGCAAAGCTCACATTGAGGCATTGTCAGACGAATTTGACAATGAGGATTTAGCAGCACCTGTTGCCGGTGTATCAGGACCGTCGATAAAAAGTACTCCCGTCAAGCATAATAATGATGATCGTAAAAGAAAAGTTCCAGATAAAGGCTCGGCTAACATGGTTTCTCATTATGAACTGACACGAAATGAAGCTGATGGAATACTTAAAGAACTAAAACCATCAGAAAAGATCCTTCTCCAGGTATTTGGTGATACGGGTTATATGGAACATGCTGATCTTTTGACAGATTACAGCAAATTATCAGGTAAATCAAAAACCGTAATGTCAACAGATCTGAGAACTCTCGGAATGAAAAACATTGTAGAGAAATACGGTGTAAATGCAGGACTTATCAGAAATACAAATTATTATAGGCTTACCGGTCTGGGAGAAGCTTTGTATACTTACATGACAAATAAAAAACCTGAAATGAGTATGTGGTGGAAGATAATTCAGGTTCATGCTTCACTGGAACACGGAATGAATATTATCAGAATAGCAGAAGCAATGAGAGAATATCCGGAAGTGTATACAGAAGTGGACGAATGGCAGAGACATAATTCAATAGAAGTCGAATTTCCTCAGTATGATCTGAAGACAAGAGAAAGACGAATGGTCAAAGGACGATATATTCCCGATATAGCATTCAAGTACAAAGGAGAAGATAGACTTTATTATATTGAATTTGAGAGAAATACATGTTCAAATGATCAATTTGCAGAGAAATGCGAAAAAATGTGTCGTGTGAACAGAAGAATGTTATTTGTCGTCCCGAATAAAGAAGAACTTTTGAAAATACAAGAAAAAATTAATATCTGGATAAAAAACAAGGGAGAGGCAGTTCTCAAAAAACTTAAGATTACTATCTCTGTTGCAACAATTCTTAAATTCAAGAGTTCTGATATGAAGGATTATAAAACATGGGATATCTTTTACGACTCACAAATAGGACATTGGGAACCTCAACTTGAAGAATAAGGATGTGATCAGATGTTTTGGGAATCATTTATTGCTTTTAATGCAAATGCCTTTAGTAATCTTTGTTATGAAATTACAAGTAATTGGTGTTTTGTTGTAATCTTGGTTGCAATGATCATCACAATCATTTTGTCTCTTAGAACAGAAGTTGACGCTGTTGTGCCCGAAGAACAGAATGTCATTTAATTCGGGAGGTGAACATTTATGCAGAATATTACTTATAAGCAAAAACTCACAGGAAGAAATGTAATCAAACTTCTAAAAAGTGTATTCGTTCCGATTATAGTATTTGTAACTGCTATTCTTACTATAAATATTTACGGTGAAGGGTTCGGCAAAGGAATAGTAGGGCTGTTTGTATCTCTGATGTGGGGAATAAGTATAGTCATGGCTATCATTTTCCCATCACAAAGAGAGGCTATTATCAAAGAAGTATTGGTAATTGTATTTGTTTATTCAGTCGGACTGCTTGGAATTCGTGAAATCATACTGAAAATATCGGGTGTTACCAGTCAGACTTTGATGGCCAGCTTTGGACAACAGCTTCCACAAAGCAGCGGCAATGCAGCGTTAGGTTGGCTTCAGACGTTTTTGTGGATCTTTTCAGTAATGACACCGCTTGGATTTATCGGATATCAAGGAAAGAGACTCATTAACTTCCGCAGAATGACAAAAAAAGAAAAGTTTATGGATCAAAAAAGAAGTATACTCCAGAAAGGACAGCATTATTGATAAGGGAGGTGTAATCTTATGTTATCTATCAGCGATATTCAATCTATTATCAATCCATATAAGAACACTATGCCATCAGATGATTTCAGAATGATAAATACATGGGCAGAATATAAGGATGAACCTGAAAAGAAACTCAATGACAGAACTCTTGATTACTTGTGCTACGAGATCGAAGTTATCAATCCCGCAACAGGTGAGAGGATACATGTATACAAGGCAATCAAATTTTTACGAATAACAAGATTACCTAAGAGTGCTAAACAGTCCACATCTCTGATGAACATACATGCACAGCTTCTGTCAGGGGTTTATTCCGAAAACATGAATTTTGTTACAGTAATAGCAAATCTTATAGATCCTCCTCTTGGGATACTGTTTTTGTATGGTGTTCAAGGGGTAGCATCTACAATTGAAGAGGCAAGGGAAATTGCAAATTCGAATTTTCACGGTTTAACAGCAATGCTGACAGGTTCATACAGGGTACTTGGTTTTTCTGAACTCCGTTCAGAGGAATCAGAATGGTTAAGAGCAAAACTCTTTGCTATGGATTATATTACTGTGGTCAGGGGAATTCCCAAAGCATCAGATAAAGGTGAGGACGGAGGTAACAAAGGATTCGGTGGCAAAAATGTCAACCCTGACAGCCAGGGGACTCTTGAAGAGCTTATTACCGGTATGGCAGATTATGAATATGTACTTCAGATTCTGT
The DNA here is from genome assembly GCA_045224775.1 of Acutalibacteraceae bacterium. Lineage (GTDB taxonomy): Bacteria > Bacillota > Clostridia > Oscillospirales > Acutalibacteraceae > UBA1213. The sequence goes on from JBGVAQ010000289.1 coordinate 2,473, forward strand.
CTACACCGGTCAAGCTGAATACCCTCAGAGGATGGCTTACTCAAACAGAAAGAGAAATGACCATATGGTATGAACAGCTTCAGGGAACTAAAAGCTTATCATTTAATATATCTATACCGATGATGTTTGCTGCAAATAATTCAACGTCTTCGGGAACAAGTCAAGCTTATACGCATTCTGATTCTACCAGTGTTTCTCAAAGCGAATCATACAATACCTCGTATGGTGAGAATGTAGGTAGATCTTTGTCGGAATCTTTCGGACAAAGCTATGGAATCACTCAGGGCACAAGTGTTACTGATAGTGTATCGCAGTCCCATTCAATAAGTCAGGGAACTAGCATCGGGCAAAGCTTTGGAGAAACCGTAGGTCAATCATACGGGACAACATTAGGTCAGAGTTTCGGACAAACCCAGAGTGTAAGCCTCGGACAAAGTTTAGGACATACAACAGGATTATCATCCGGAGAAACCATTGGACAATCTTTGGGGCAAAGTTATGGAACAACGTCAGGCCAGACATACGGGCTAAGCACAGGTAATAGTACAGGTCAAAGCTATGGAAGAAGCATAGGGGAAACAACCGGCACCAGTTATGGTCAATCAAAAGGACAAACTTTTGGTCAGAGCGCGGGTCAGACAATAGGACATACCCAGGGGGAAACACTAGGACAATCTATCGGGGAAAGCTACGGAGGTTCGCATAATGTTACGCAAACCGATACAATAAGTGAGGGGCATAACGCAAATTATAGTCATGGGAATAGCACTACATATACTCATGGGATTGCAGAGGGAAACACATATAATGTTAACCAAACTCAAAGTAATTCATTTAACCATACTATAGGTCAAAATCAAGGATTAGGGTATACTATCGGGGATACATATGCTCAATCCGAAACAGGTACAGTGACAGATACAGACAGCAAAACAGGATCCTTGGGAATTGCAGATCAGCGTGGAATAGCAACCGGAAGAAGTGGTGGTGGATCTGCACAAGGTTCAATGGGTATGGGAGGAGCAGTATCAGAATCAGAAAATCTTAATTTGACTGCCGGAAATGCTCATCAGCAGGGTGGAACAGGATCAAAAACCGGGACATTTGGATTGAATGCAAATAATATGCTTACCAAATTTTTTGGAAGTTTAAGTGGATCCATGTCAAATACTTTTGCAGAAAACTTTGGAAAAACTGGAAGTGTAGCACAAGCTTATGGCAACGGTTTAGGATATACTGAAAATGGAAACGCACAAGTTTCCGGAGGAGTTAATTATCAGGCAAATATGACTCAAAATGCAGGATTGACTGTAAACGGGTCTGAAACGATAGGTGACTCACATGCGGCATCTCATGGTGGTTCGTATCAAAACGGAGGTAATTTAGGAGAGAACTATACTTATGGGGGAACAGAGACATATGCAGTCGGAAACAATCTTGGAAAAGGACAAAGTTGGGGTGCTACATCAACAGATAGCGAGTCCCAGAGTATAGCCCAAAATGTAAATCAGAGTTGGGGAGATAATATAGGAAGATCAAATGGAATATCGAATGGGTATGGAATCAATCAGTCTATGAGTTCAACTAATTCTTATTCTCAGTCAGCATCGGATAGTATGTCAAGAAATACATCGAATTCATATTCTCAGAATATGAGTGAGAGTCTTTCCAAAAGCATGAGCAATAGTTCTTCTCAAAGTGCAACCACAAGTAATACTCAAAGTATGTCTGAAAGTCAATCTAAAAGCATTTCTGAATCTGCAACCGAAAATATGAGTAACAGCTTTTCAAAAAATCTCGGAAGCAGTACCAGTGATAGTCTTACTAACTCTCAAACTCTTGGAACTTCAACATCTCAAACTACAAGTATGTCTCAAAGTCAGACACAAAGCTATAGTCAAAGCCAGACTCAATCATACAGTAAAAACCAATCTGAAAGTATGGGAGTAACACAAGGCAGATCAGTAGGACAATCCAGTTCTGAATCAATAACAAGAAATACATCAGAAGGATCATCAAGCAACTGGGGACAAAGTTCAAGTGTAGGACAGGGAACAAGTACAGGCAATACCTTTGGACAAAGCTTAGGAGAGTCATTGGGTATCTCAAGGTCAATGGCAAGCGGCATGTCGGCAAGTATGGGTATATCCCCATCCATTGGATACAACAGAAGTCATCAATGGCTTGATCAGCAGGTTCAGGATATTATAGAAATGTTGCAGTTCCAGGATGACAGAATTAAAATGGCACTAAGAGGAAACGGGGCCTTTTTTACATATGTATATTTTGCATGTCCGTCAATGGATGCACTTGCCGCTGCTAAAGCAGTAGCAAAGTCAACATGGCAAAATGAATATGCACTTACCAATCCCCTGCAGGTCCTTGACCTTGAAACCGAAGAACAAAAACATCTCCTTTATCATTTTTCTGCATTTTCTGCTGATGTATCCAAGATCAAAATAGCAGGAGCAGAAACATATAAATATTGTACGATTTTACTCCCGAGTGAGTTTGTAGCTTACACTCATCTGCCAAGAATATCTGAGGGTGGTATTTTTGCGGAAGTTAACGATATTCCACATTTTGCAGTTCCTTCGATGCTTAAGGGTGAGATATATATGGGTACAATTCTTTCGGCTGAAAGAAGTACACTAAAACATGGTTATGAGACGCAATTCGATTACAGAATCTCCGAGAAAGAGCTAATGCACGGTTTTTTTACAGGTGCATCTCGTTCAGGAAAGACCGTAGCAGCTATGAGATTTATAGCTGAATTGTCGAAGGTCAGAAGAAGTAAAACAGGTAAAAGGCTTAGAATAGTTTGCATGGATCCAAAGGATGACTGGAGAACACTTGCACGATATGTCGAACCTGAACGTTTTAAATTCTATAGTCTTGGCAATGCTAACTTCCATCCGTTATATTTCAATCCATGCAAAATACCGAGGGGAGTGCAACCGCAGCTTTGGATAGATGGTATGATCGATGTGTTCTGCCGTGCATACGGATTATTAGAGCGCGGCAAACAAATGATGGGTGAAACCATTTATGCATTATATAATGAGGCCGGAGTATTTAAAGTAGTTACCGATGATACAAATCCGGGCTGGGAAGAAGAGGTTGCAGAACTTTCCAGTCATGTTACATTCAGAAAAGTTTATAGAAAAATGGAAGCAATTCGAGACGGTCATGAAAAGGGTATTGGAGGCAAAATGGGTAATGACACCAGAGACGCATTTGCAAGACTTCTTGACAGATTACAGTGCTTTAATCGTGATTTCTCTATTGAATACAAGCTGTTTGGTCAAGAAAAAGGAATGTCGGTTGACGAGCTTATAGGAGCAGACGATGTTGTAGTACTGGAGTCTGCAGGGCTCGAATCTACATTCAGCAATTTTATTTTTGGTGTAATCACATCAGGGTTCTATAAAGAAGCAAAATCCCATGAAGGTGGTTTCCTTAACGAAGCTCAGTATGAAACTGTACTCGTAATAGAGGAAGCAAATAAAGTTTTTACCGGTTCGGATGTTGCCGGTACAGGAAGCGGCAGAAGCTTTGGTATGACCGGACAATCCGAATTTGAGGAAATGCTGGATCAGGCTGCCGGACTTGGATTGTTTGTTTTTGCTATTACGCAAAAGATTGCCGAAATGCCCTCCTCCATTATTGCAAACTCCGGGTTGGTTTTTGCAGGCAAGCTAAAACGCAAAGAAGATGTCGAAGTTGTAGTAAGAACAATTGCAAGAGAAGAAAGATACGAAGACAGAGATCTTGTTAAATGGTTTCCTCGTTCTCCTACGGGATGGTTTGTATGTCAGTCATCCAGAACATATAATTTCATGGATGCTGAACCTATTCTTGTAAAAATAGCAAGACTCAATGTAAATAAACCAACTAATGCAGAAATTGAGGAAATACTTACTCACAGAGATGCGATTTTGTCATTGCAGTAAAAAAGTTGGGAGGACAGAAAATGTCCTCTCAATTTTTCATTAAAATCGAAAAAAATCAAGCATAATAATAATAGAAGTATATTGCAGAAAGGGTGTTGTATTTTGAAAAACAAAAAGGCAATTATTATTTTATGTATTGCCATTGTGTGTGCAATC
>JBGVAQ010000290.1:0-2893 GCA_045224775.1 Acutalibacteraceae bacterium
TGCCATGCCGATATCATGCCTGTGATATAGTCGGTTATCATTGCTGCTGTGAGTATAATAACAGGTATAGCAATAACTCCGAGATAAGATGTCAGTGCGGCAAGAGATGCCGAGAATATTACCTGTAATGATCTTTCGCCCGTGTGTGGCATTTTTTACACCTCCTTTGAATTTGTGCTGTTTTTCGATAAATTTATGTAATTGCAGATATATTTTTCTCCGTTAATATAATATGAATTTTTTTCAAAAATGTTATAGCAGAGAATAACGCTTTGCAAATACGTATCTGAGAGTTGCAGACAACTCTCATAAACCCTTTTAAAAACAAAAAAATTCGACCTGTTAAGGTCGAATTTAAGATATATATTATACAAATTTTTTAAAATTCAGGTTTCATATTCCGAAAAGTCTATGCAGAATACATTTGAGGCGTTTTTCCAGAGTATTTTTGCACGTTCTTCATCACTGAGTTCAAGAGCCATAAAGCTTTCGTATTCCTTTATGGGATTCCACATAGGAAAGTCCGAGCCGAACATTAGTCTGTCTGCACCATAAAGCTTTATGAAGCCGAGAACTTTTTCCGGCGGTATGAACGGCATGACGCTGGATATATCCATAAAGCATTTTCTGTCGAGCATGTACGGTATTGCTTCATCATATATCGACCAGCCGCCCAGATGAGCCGCAACGACAGTCAGATTCGGAAAGGTATCTATAATATGTGCTATGCGTTCCGGATGCGACATATTATATCTGTAATCACCGCTGTGTATTAGCAGAGGAAGTCTGCCTGCGATCTTTTCATAAAGCTTCATGGCGTTTTCACAGTCTGCATTAAAGTTTTGTGTATCGGGGTGGAGCTTTATTCCCTTGATACCTGCGGCGATAACTCTTTCAATTTCTTCGTCTGCATTTTCCATATCGGGGTGAAGTGTTGCAAGACCTGAAAATTCCTTGTGTTTCTCACATTCCGAGATTATAAAGTTGTTAAGAGAGTTTACATGCTTTGGTGTAAGTGCGACAGCATTTATGACAAAATGCTTTATCGGTGAATTTTCAGCTATACCGATAAGCTCGTCTGCGATACCGGTGCAGTTCATTTCAACATTGTAAAAATCTCCTACACCCGAAACAGCATGTTTTGCTATTCTTCTGTTATATACATGGTCGTGACAGTCTATGGCAAACAAGGCTTTCCCTCCTGTTATTCAAGATACTTTATGCGGATATTATATTACCATCGACAGATAAAGTCAATAGAAAAAGCCGGTGTAAAGGTTTACAATAAATACAGGAAATGATATAATATATAGGATATTTGATTTTCGGAGGAAATGTATGTCGGAGGAAGTAATGTTTTTCAGAGCGGCGGCAGATGATATCCATATAAACGAAAGAGAGCTTGCCGCAAGACTTAAAACAAATGTCGGCTTTGAAAATGAACTGCTTGATAAGTGCAAGAAAAAGCTTATGGAGAGCATTGATTATAAATGTGCTTACATAAGATGTGATGTAGGACTTTCAAAGGAAAATGTCTGTGACTTCGGGTTTATGACGATACCGAGCAAAAGCCTTTATAAAAATCTTTACGGCTGTAATGAGGCTTTTGTTATTGCAGTCACAACGGGTATAGCCGTTGACAGACTTCTTGTAAGGCTTAATGCAGTATCGCAGGCAGAGCATTATATGACGGACGCATTATCTTCGGCGGCTGTTGAGTCGTTCTGTGACTATGCGTGTGATAAAATAAGTGAGGGAATACACTGCGCTAACCGTTTCAGTCCCGGATACGGGGATGTTTCGATAGAGGTTCAGAAGCCGCTTCTTGCAAGGCTGAATGCGGAAAGACTTTTAGGCATAACGCTGAATAATGCTTATCTTATGACGCCTGTAAAATCTATAACGGCGATAATGGGAATAAGATCAGAACAAGGATGATTACAATGAAAAAGATAACGGATATAATAAGAGAAAAAAGAGTTTACTTTGACGGCGGAACAGGTACGGTACTTCAGAGCATGGGACTTCCGGCAGGACAGCCGCCCGAGCTTTGGAACATATCCGAGCCGCAGAAAATAACAGGTCTGCACCGTTCATATCTCGATGCAGGCTGTGACATAATAAAGACGAACACATTCGGTATAAACAGGAATAAGTTCAGCAACTATGATGAGCTTATCCGTGCAGGTATAGACTGTGCCAAAAAGGCGGTAGGGGACAGAGAGGATAAATATATAGCCTTTGATATGGGACCTACCGGAAGACTCCTTGAACCGCTGGGAGATCTTTCATTTGAGGAAGCTGTTTCGATATTTGCGGATAATGTAAAGGTAGCCGCAGAGTGCGGAGCAGATCTTGTGCTTATCGAAACTATGAATGACAGCCTTGAAACAAAGGCGGCTGTTCTTGCAGTACAGGAAAACAGCGATCTGCCTGTTTTTGTAACGAATGTGTATGATGCGGGCGGAAAACTTATGACCGGAGCATCACCTGCCGCAATGATAGCACTTCTTGAAGGACTGCGTGTTGATGCACTGGGCATGAACTGCTCGTTAGGCCCTGATATAATGCTGAATATAATAGGTGAGTTTGCAAAATATTCATCTGTTCCCGTAATAGTCAATCCGAATGCAGGACTGCCTGAGGTAAGGGACGGACAGACGGTATATAATATCGGTGAGGATGATTTTTCCGATTATATGGTAAAGCTTGCCGAGAGCGGAGCAAGTATTTTAGGCGGCTGCTGCGGCACAACACCTGAATTTATACACAAGACTATTGAAAAGACGAGAGATCTGCCTTATTCTTATCCCGAAGAAAAGGACTTTACACTTGTTTCGTCATATACACACGCTGTTGAGATAGGTGATGATCCGATACTTATAGGCGAGAG
>JBGVAQ010000291.1:0-5257 GCA_045224775.1 Acutalibacteraceae bacterium
TGGAGCGGATGACGAGGCTCGAACTCGCTACCTCAACCTTGGCAAGGTTGCGCTCTACCAGATGAGCTACATCCGCACATATTGAACTGGAAAAAACAGACCATTGAAATATGTATTCAAGTCTGATAAAATGATGATGTTGGAGCGGATGACGAGGCTCGAACTCGCTACCTCAACCTTGGCAAGGTTGCGCTCTACCAGATGAGCTACATCCGCATATCGTTTGACAACGTAGATTATTATACAATCAAAGAGATGATATGTCAATAGTTTTTTTGAAAAAAATTTGAAAAAACGGAGATGATTTTTTTCACATGCTCTGTACAGGTGTATGATGACATTAATCAACATGAATTTGATTATAAAAATATGATATATATACAATAAAACGATAATTAATATTATTTTATTGTACTTATAATATCTGAAATAGCATAAAACATATGATAAATGACGAAAAACCAGCGTTATTTCAGGCATAAAAGGAACATAAAAAAAATATAAAAAATGCGAAAAAATCTTGTTTTTTTATAATGAAACATGTATAATAGTTATATACTTCGAGGTATATTGTCAACTTATGCCCCGAAAAAAATTTTATACAGATACGGAGGAATATTAATGGCAGATAACACCCTTACAACTTTTAAGGGAACCCCGGAACAAGAGCAGAAGCTTCTTGAGGTTATCGAGCAGAACAAGGAAATACCAGGAGCATTGCTTCCGGTATTGCATGAAGCTCAGGAAATCTACGGATATCTCCCGATAGAAGTACAGCAGATGGTTGCAGACGGTCTCGGAATTTCCTTAAGCGAGGTTTACGGCGTTGCTACTTTCTATTCACGCTTCAGCCTTACCCCGAAGGGCAAGCATCAGATCAGCGTCTGTCTTGGTACAGCCTGCTATGTAAAAGGCTCTGACAAGGTACTTGAAGAAGTAGAAAAGATGCTTGGCATCAAAAGTGGTGAGTGTACTCCCGACGGTCTTTTCTCGATCGAGTCATGCCGCTGTGTCGGTGCGTGCGGTCTTGCACCCGTTATGATGATAGACGAGGAAGTTTACGGTAAGCTTACCCCTGCAGAAGTGCATAAGATCCTGGCTGATTATATGGCAAAAGAAGGGGGCAGTTACTAATGACAATAGAAGAACTCAATAAGATCAAAAAAGAACACGAAGAACTCGTAATGGTCCGTAAGGTAGTTAAGGAAAAGGGCGAGGAGCTTGCTAAAAATACAGGCTACCGCAAGCAGATACTTGTATGCGGCGGTACAGGCTGTACTTCATCAGGCAGCAAGAAGGTACTTAAAGCTCTTGAAGAAAGCCTTAAAAAATACGGTCTTGACAAAGAGATACTTGTTGTACGTACAGGCTGCTTCGGTCTTTGCTCACTCGGCCCGATCATGATAGTATATCCTGAGGGTTATTTCTATGCTCAGACTAATCCCGAAGGCGTAAAGCGTATAGTTAAGGAACACCTCAGAGACGGCGTTGTTTGCAGAGATCTTCTCTATCAGGAGACAGTTATCGATGACAATACAATAATCTCACTTAATGAAACAAACTTCTATAAGAAGCAGCTCAGAATAGCTCTCAGAAACTGCGGCGTTATAGATCCTGAAAATATAGAAGAGTACATAGCAGTAGACGGCTATCAGGCTCTTTATAAGGCTCTTACATCAATGACACCCGATCAGGTAATTCAGGAAGTTCTTGATTCAGGTCTCCGTGGAAGAGGCGGCGGCGGATTCCCGACCGGCAGAAAGTGGATGTTCGCAAGAGGTTCACAGGGCGATATCAAATACGTTGCATGTAATGCCGATGAGGGCGACCCCGGTGCATTCATGGACCGTTCAATACTTGAAGGCGATCCGCAGTGTATAATCGAGGCAATGACTATCGCAGGTTATGCTATCGGTGCACAGCGTGGTTTCGTATATGTAAGAGCAGAGTATCCTATCGCTGTTCAGAGACTTAAAATAGCTCTTGAGCAGGCAAGAGAATACGGCTTACTCGGTTAGAATATCCTCGGCACAGGCTTTAATTTCGATATCGAAATCAGACTTGGAGCAGGTGCAATCGTATGCGGTGAGGAAACAGCTCTTATGACATCTATCGAAGGCAACAGAGGTGAGCCTCGTCCTCGTCCTCCGTTCCCGGCAGTAAAGGGTCTTTTCGGCAAACCTACTGTACTTAACAACGTTGAAACATATGCTAATATAGCACAGATAATCCTCAAGGGCAGCAAGTGGTATTCTTCAATGGGTACAGAAACCAGCAAGGGCACAAAGGTATTTGCTCTCGGCGGTAAGATCACAAACGTTGGTCTTGTTGAAGTTCCCATGGGTACAACTCTCCGTGAGATAATCGAAGAAATCGGCGGCGGTATCCCCAACGGCAAGAAGTTCAAGGCTGCTCAGACAGGCGGTCCTTCCGGCGGATGTATCCCTGCAGAGCATATTGATACACCTATTGACTATGACAGCCTTATAGCTATCGGTTCAATGATGGGTTCAGGCGGTATGATCATACTTGATGAAGATTCATGTATGGTTGATATAGCTAAGTTCTATCTTGAATTTACAGTTGATGAAAGCTGCGGTAAGTGTACTCCGTGCCGTGTAGGTACAAGAAGACTTCTTGAAATACTTACAAAGATCACAGAAGGCAAGGGCGAGCCTGAAGATCTTGAAAAGATAGAAGCACTTTCCAAGCACATGCAGAGCTCATCACTTTGCGCACTCGGTCAGACAGCTCCTAACCCGATACTTTCAACTCTCAAGTTCTTCAAGCAGGAGTATATTGACCATATCTACAATAAGACATGTTCTGCTGCTGTATGTAAGTCTCTCATCAGATATGAGATCATTCCTGACAAGTGTAAGGGCTGTACTCTGTGTGCAAGAAATTGTCCTGCAAGTGCTATCACCGGTACAGTAAGACAGCCACACGTTATTGATACAAACAAGTGTATCAAGTGCGGCGTCTGCATGAACAACTGTAAGTTCAACGCTATTCGTACTGTATAAGGAGGGAATACATTAATGGAAACTGTACATCTTAAGATAAATAATATCCCTGTGGAAGTTCCGAAGGGATATACTATATTACAGGCTGCTAAAGAAGCTAATATCGAGATACCTACACTTTGCTACCTCAAAGATATCAACTGTATAGGTGCCTGCCGTGTATGTATGGTAGAGGCTAAGAACCGCAGAGGTCTCCTTGCAGCATGTGTTTATCCGGCTGAGGAAGGTCTTGAGGTATTCACAAACACACCTGCAGTAATAAAGTCAAGAAAAACAACTGTAGAGCTCCTGCTCTCAACTCATAAGAAAAAATGTCTTTCCTGCGTAAGAAACAATCATTGTGAGCTTCAGAAGCTTGCTCTTGAGCTTGGCGTAGATGAAGACAGATTCGCAGGCGGCGAGCCCAGATTTGAGATAGACGACCTTTCACCCTATATCGTTCGTGATAACAACAAGTGCGTAAACTGCATGCGCTGCGTTGCTGCTTGTAAGAACGTTCAGGGTATATCCGTTATAGGCGCTATCAAGAGAGGCTTTGACGCTCATGTCGGCAGTGCTTTCGATCTCAGCCTTAACAACGCTCCCTGCGTTGGCTGCGGTCAGTGCGTAGTAAGCTGTCCTGTAGGCGCTCTCACAGAAAAGAGCAACGAGGATAAAGTATGGGATGCTATCGCAGATCCTACAAAGAAGGTTCTTTTCTTCACAGCTCCTTCAATAAAGGCTACTCTCGGCGAGAGCTTCGATATGCCGATAGGTACAAACGTAGAAGGCAAAATGGCTGCTGCTATAAAGCGTCTTGGCACTAATGTAACAGCATTCAACATGGACTTCACTGCTGACCTTACTATAATCGAAGAAGCTAACGAGCTTGTTGAAAGAATAAAGAACGGCGGAACTCTCCCGATGTTCACATCATGCTGCCCCGGCTGGGTAAAGTTTGTTGAGCATTATTATCCTGAGTTCATACCGAACCTTTCAACATGTAAGTCACCTCAGGCTATGTTCGGTGCTGTACTTAAGGGCTACTACTGTGAGAAGAACAACATTGATCCTAAGGATGTATTTGTTGTCAGCGTAATTCCCTGTACTGCAAAGAAGTTCGAGGTAACAAGACCTCAGCTCCGTTCAAACGAGAACTTTGACGATGTTGATGTAGCACTCACAACAAGAGAGCTTGCAAGAATGATAAAGCGTGCAGCTATCGACTTTGAGAACCTTGCAGAAGAAGATTATGATGCACCGTTCAACAAGGCAACAGGCGGCGGCGTTATCTTCGGCGCAACAGGCGGCGTACTTGAGGCTGCTCTCAGAACTGCTGCAAGAGCACTTGACGGTGACTTCAAGAAGGTAGACTTCGAGGAAGTAAGAGGACCTGAGGAGATAAGAGAGGTTACTTACGAGGTTGCAGGCGTTAAGATCAATGTTGCAGTTACATCAGGTCTTGCAAATGCAAGAAAGCTCCTTGAGAAGATCAAGAAGGGCGAAGCAGATTATCAGATGGTAGAGATCATGGCATGTCCTGGCGGCTGTATCAACGGCGGCGGTCAGCCGATCAGAAGTGACAGCGTAAGCAACTATGTTGACTATAAGGCACTTCGTTCAAAGGCTCTCTATGATCAGGATAAGAACAGCGAGTTCAGAGTATGTGACGACAGCCCTGTTATCAAGATGATCTATGACGAGTACTTCGAGGCTCCCGGCAAGGAGAAATCACATCATTATCTGCATACTTCCTATACTGCAAGAGATAAGTATTACAAGTATTGATTATTGATGCGTTTTCCGAAAACGGCTGATAAATAAAATTTTCACGGCTTTCCGTATATCACGGAGAGCCGTGATTTTTTGAAGAGATTCGCACCACTGATAAAAAGCGGAAAAATTCAAAAAATGTTGACAAATGCGCTCACAAATGGTATACTATATCATAGATTCGCGAAAAACGGAAAAAACGTGTCAGAAAACCCGCATTATAAGCGGGTTTTGGAAGCCTGTTTTTGTTTGCTGTCGCAATCCACATGCCCCGTAGGGGACGAAACAAACTACACAATGCAGACTACTGTTTGTCAACTATCGTCGCAATCCACATGCCCCGTAGGGGACGAAACAGTCACCGCAGCGACTATACCGCTGATAACCATTACGTCGCAATCCACATGCCCCGTAGGGGACGAAAAACGGATGATATCCCCGATTTATCAGGAATATCATCCGTTGTATTATGTAAATGA
>JBGVAQ010000292.1:0-4888 GCA_045224775.1 Acutalibacteraceae bacterium
AACGCTTGTACCGTCAGGCGCATAGATGTATGTATAAACCTGCTTCCAGTTGTAGCTGGAATTATTGAAATATACCATTACTTTAGCATTCGGATCTCTCTTATAGTAAGTAAATGTCTTTGTTACCGAATTGCCGTAAACACTTGTACCCTTGAGGTTGACAGTAACGCTCTTGCCTACGGAAGTTTTTGCACCTATGGTTATTTTGTCACCGCTTGTAAAGCCTTTCCACTGTGTATCCTCTGATGTGTTGTAGAACTGTGAAGACATGTTTGACGCTTTAAGAGTTACATCCATAGTGCCTTCAAAGCTTGTACCGTCCTCGGGATTTGTCTTGAGTACAGGTTCGGAGTCATTATATACTACTGCTATACCTGTGCTGCCGATAGTACCCGATATTTTTCCGTTTGCAACAGTGAATGTATTGCCTGTTACATGGTCTTTATATGTACCTGATGCCATCTTGTTTGCAGTTACGCTTACGGATGTTGAGCCGCCGCCTACATTAACGAGAACAACGCCCTCTGTACCTCTCTCGTTGTATGCTATAGAGCCGCTTGAAGCGAGATATTCAGACTGACCGTTGAAGTAGTTATGGAACTTGTTTACTTCGGCAACCTCTTTATTGAAGCACTGTGTTGAGTATATAGTTCCGATATCTCCTTTTCTGTATCCATTTGTTCTTGCGAAATAAAGTGCGGAAGCCTTGTTTCTTGAAGCAACAAGTGCCCATGTTTTATTTATAACGGATGTTGAAATAGAGGTGGTTTCCTGTGCTTCATTGGAATATGTGTCGTGAGATTCTGCCCAGAGAACAAGGTTATCTGCGCTTACACCCTTGTCATAGGTAAATCTTGCAGCACCTGCGGCATTTCCCGAATTGACATATTTTCTTATGGTATTACCTGTTGAGTCATCGGTAACGCTCATATATTTGTTATATGCAGCGACTGTAGCAGAACCGCTCAGACCGCCGAGTATCTCACCATAGCAGTAAAGGGAATCATAATAGCCGTTTGTCTTGTAGTAGGATTTAGCAGCATTTATTACGTTTGGCCAGAAAGTATATTCTGTACCCTCAGTATCAATGCTTATATGCTTTGCAGCGTCAAAGCGGAAGCCGTCCGCACCGCTGTCGATACATTCTTTAAGATAGTTTATAACATAAGTCTGTATCTTTGCATTTTCAGTGTTGAGGTCAGGCAGACCGCCCATACTTCCGTGAGTAATACTGTAGCGGCTGTCATAGTTTATCTCATCTGATGAATTGAAATTGGTGGAATGCCAGCAGTTCGGATCATTTCTTATATCGCCGGGAACTGCGGACGAAATATCATATTTTGTCTGATTTCCGAGATGATTTGCGACTACATCGACAATAACGTGTATTCCGTACTTATGAGCCTCCTCACACATAGCAGCAAATTCATCCTTTGTACCAAGAGCTGAAGTACCCGTATTGTCTATCTTGAACTGTGCGGGCTGATAATATACCCACCACATTTCATTAGTCTTGCCCTTTGTAGCCTCCTTTGCCTGCTGGATAACGGAAGTCTGGATAGAGGTATAACCTGCCTCAGCGATCTGTTTCATGTTGGCCTTGATGTTGTTGAAAGACCACTGCCATGCATGGAGTATAACGCCCTCCTGACAGGTATCCATCAGACCGTAATCGTATGCTGCACTTACATTCATGGAAACAGGACTGTTGTCCACGATTCCAAAGCCTGCATAAGCCGTCATAACGGTCGCCAGCGAAAGAAAGATACCGGCTGCTTTTCTTACCGGACGAATCTTTGTTTTTCTGCTGCTCATAAAAGTTCACTCTCCTTTTTATTTTTGTTGGTGCAATATCCGCTACTGCCCCTTTTACCTAATTTTATCATTCAAAAAAGCCTAATGCAAAGAGATTTTTTTACGCATTTTTATACAGAACAATATTTTGGTCACTTTACAGTAATTCAGAATTTCAGGTTTGTAGATATTAACGTACATTTCAAATCACATTGTAGGATATATTCAAAACGGCATCATAATTTTTGTAAAACAATCCGGCATATGATAATTATGAATCAATTCTACATTCCACATTGAATCACAGGTATTCATAAGAATAGAGCATATAGCCGTCAGCATTTTCACTGTATTTTTTCTGTTTGTCTATCATATCGGGTTTGCCGAGCCATGTGCCGCTGTCGGAGTCAGTACCGAGCTTGTAAAGTGCAAGACCGTAATACAGACGTATGTCATTTTCCCCGACAAAGCTTTTCCACTTATCCGCAAGGGCTTCAAACGGAAACACCGGATGCTCATTGCTCACATAAAGCTGAGGACATATATAATCCGCATATCCCCTGCAGTTGCACCAGCTTTTTATATCCGCACAGAGTATCTCGTCATTGTCAAAATTTCCCTGCGGAGATATGCCGAAAACAATATCCTTACCGCATGAATGTACAGCCGAATACAGTCCCGATACAAGCATGTTGATGTTATTTTTCCTCCACTCGTGATGTGAAAGCGGTATGCACCCGTCAGCAAGACTGCTTTTGTATGCCGCATAGCTTTGTGTATCGGAAGTATCATTGTCATCGGGATAAAAGTAATCATCTATCTGCACACCGTCTATATCATAGTTTTCCGCAAGCTCCCTGACACCGTTTATTATCAGCCGGCGTACTTCGGGATATGACGGATCGTAATACAAGCCGTTGTCACAGGTGAATGTATAGCCGTCATTTTCGGTTATATCGTCATTTTTCCATTTCATATAAGGATTATCCGCCGAAAGCCTGTCGGGTACAGCTCCTATACCTATCCTGAGCGGATTTATCCATGCATGTACAGAAATACCCCTGTCGTGTGCAAGAGCTGTTATTATTTCAAGTGCATCAAAATCAATCTCACCGCCCTGCACTCCGGCAAGTACATGTGAAACGGGAAAATATTCCGATTTGTAGAGTGCATCGCTGAAAGGTCTTACCTGAACTATAACGGTATTGATATCATTTTCCGCACACCTGTTTATTATATCCTCCGCTTTTTTGCGGAAACCGTCCTCCGACCTTTCATTCTCTGAAAGCTGCAAAGACATGCACGGTATCCATACAGCCCTCATATTATCGGACATATCCTTTGCCTGTACATTCATACATTGTAATATAAAACAAAAGATTATACAAAAAACGGAAATTATAAATTTCATGCAAACACAACCTTGATTTTATTTCTACTGCAATATATAATAAAAGCATGAGAAAAATGACAGGATGATAAAAAATGACATCGTATTTGTATATTATACTTGCGGCATATATAGTTATATCGAACATAACAGCCATAGTTATGACGGTACACGACAAAAACGCAGCAAAGCACCGCCGCAGACGTGTTCCAGAAAAAACACTTCTTATAACGGCGGCTCTGAGCGGCTGTATTTCGATGTACATAACAATGCGCATCATACATCATAAAACCCTGCACCCGAAATTCATGGTCGGCATACCTGTCATATTCATTCTTGAATGTGCCGCTGCAATCGCTTTGCTTTTTGCAGCAGGCGTTATAAAAATGCCTTGAGATTGTCAATATGCCTTTGCTCGTTTTTTATGAAGCTGTCGGCATAGGCAAGGTTTTCGGGCAGTGCATCACTGCATGTTGTCATGTGCTTTGTAAGGTCAATTATGCCCTTGGTTGTGCCGTTTATCATTATTTCGGCTATCTTATCGGGCTTTGAGTCAGCAAGTGTATGGAGCTGCACCGAACCCCACATCATTGCCTTTGCAAAAGCATTTATATCCTTTGGCGTTTCACCGCATGACATCAGCACTCTTTCGCTTTCATCAGACGCTTTTTTGTAGTCGTTATACTGCTCGGTAAGCTCTTCACGCAGGGCAGTATTTTCTACTTTCGGCAGAACGGTATTTATAGCCTCAATACCCGTCTTTGAAAGCTTGTATATTCCCGAAAGAAGCTCGGCGTTTACATTTTCCATTATCAGAACAACTCCTTTTATTTGATGTAATGATAATGGACATGATAATAAACTTTTATACATTCATAAACAAAAAACATACAGGAGGATATCAGAATGGAAAAGCTTGATATGAACAGAATCGAAAAAACAATGGACGCTCTCAGAAAGAACTATATGCAGGCATATTACTGCGAAACGGCAGATGCTGCAAGAGAAAAGGTACGGGAGCTTATGAAAGAGGGCGACACCGTAACACACGGCGGCTCTGTAACTCTTGAGCAGTGCGGCATAACAGAGCTTCTGAAATGCGGAGATTATAACTATCTTGACAGAACAGTACCCGGTCTTACTGCCGAACAGAAGCAGGAGATATACAGAAAGGCATTCTTTGCCGACGTATATCTTACAAGTGCAAACGCCATAACCGAAAACGGACTTCTTTTCAATACAGACGGAAACTCAAACCGTGTTGCAGCAATAATGTACGGCCCGACAAGCGTTGTAGTTGTTGCAGGCTATAATAAAATAGTTGCCGACCTTGACGAAGCATTTTTAAGACTCAGGACTGTAGCATCACCTAAAAATACAGTACGTCTTAACTGTGCGACACCATGTGCAAAGACAGGAAAATGTATTTCTCTCAACAACGAAAACAGCAAATTCGGTGACGGCTGCAAGAGTCCCCAGAGAATATGCTGCAACTATACAGTTACCGCCCAGCAGCGCAACAAGGACAGAATAAAGGTCATAATCGTTGGTGAAGAACTCGGCTATTGATAATCACTCTCAAAGGCTCCCTCCTTGAGGGAGCTGTCAGCTATGCTGACTGAGGGAGTTATAACCTGCGGTCAGGATAATAACAGCGAAGCGGAAAAAGAACAGTAAACACACTTGGCTTGTCATTCCGAACGC
>JBGVAQ010000293.1:0-8355 GCA_045224775.1 Acutalibacteraceae bacterium
TTTAAAAACAGATCACCCACCTAAAAATATTGGCATAAAGAACTTTTAAATAATAAATAATAATATAAGGAGGACATTTAATATGGAAAACACAATGATCACTAAAAAGCATTGGTCTGTCAGAATGATATCAATGGTTCTTTCCATGATTATGATCCTGTCAGGTGTGTTTACAACTTCGCTTACGGCTAATGCAGCAGTAGCTACATTTGACTCGAGTGTTTCACCTTATAATGTAGCATCGATGTCGGTAAAGTATCAAACCACGAATAAAACATATCAGATGAGTATAGGTGGAACTATCTGGAAATTCACTGTAAATGGAAAGGTGGCATTCTGTGTTGCACCGGGTGGTTCATTATATAGTAACACCAATCTTAACCAATATGACTCGGGGTCAAATACATACTTTGATGATTTATGTAATGCAAACTCAGGGCTTAAACGTGCAATTGGACTTGTATGCTACTACGGTTACGGTGGAGACGAAGCAGCATACACTAATAAGTCAAATGCAATGTATGCAGCTACACAAATGCTGATATGGGAACTAATAGTACGAGGAAGAAATGCAGGAGATTTTTCAGTAAAAGACAGCAGTTATATTCTGCGAAACAAGGTATCTTCTTCCAGTTATTCCGACACGGTAGTTGATTACCAATCTTGCTACGATGCGATTCTTGCAAAGTGTCAGAACCATACAAAGGTTCCAAGTATGGCAGAGACTGATGCAAGCTATGCAGTAACTTATACAATGAAATACGACTCCTCCAGCAACACCTACACCTATACAACACCTGAAGACAATACCGGAAACCTCAGCAAATACAAATGGACAAGCGGGAACAAGGATCTGAAAATTTCTCAGAAGGGCAACAGGCTTGTATTCACATCTTCAAAGGTTATTACCAGTAATGTTACGGTTACAGGTGAAAGAAAGATAGCTGATGGTGCTACAATGCACTCAAAGCAGCAGACTGTATGGGGTGACTGGAGCAATCATATATCCAACAGTGCGTTTACTGCACCTCAGGTTCTTGCATCGGATGTACCCGTTGACCCGGTATATGCGTATATAAAGGTCAAGACAGAATCCGTAGGTAACATTGAGGTAGACAAGCAGTGGCTCAATCAGACCGGCAGTACGGTCAAGTATTCGGGAACCGCAAGAAGTAAGCTGAAGTATCTGATAAAAAACAGTTCAAATAAGTACCTGACAATAACAGGTACTGTGGGAAGCTACACTTACAAAGAGACAAGTACCATAACAAATCCTGATACAGCAGCAAAAACATCCTCTTGTGTTATGAAGCTTGACAACAATGATAAGATTGTAGTCAAAAACCTACCTCTTGGCACTTACACGATAGTTGAGTACAAAGATGATGACTACAGAGAAACAGGATATGCAGTAGTAGGACAGAACTTCGTTACTCTCACTGTTAAGGCCGGTTCTACTGTAAAGGGTACTCTGAAAAATCAGCCTACAGTGGTTGAAATCGCTAAGGTTTTTGACCAGTATGGCAATGTAACCAATGAAGACTATCAGAAGATTGTTCTCAAGGTTAAGAATAATTCCGGATCTTATGTAGGCTTTACTTCAAAGGGCAATGGAGTATATGAATACGGTGGAAGTGCAACTCAGCTGACATTTGTAGACAAGAATACTCCCATTAAGCTTATTGGTATGCCGTATAAAACCGGAAACAAGTATACTATTGAGGAAACCAGCGATGGCAGTACTCATCTCAAACATTATACATTCCAGGGACAAACCTTCAGTGTAAGCGAGACCAACACAAGAGTAAACGCAAAAAAAATAACCGTAAAAAATACCGAAAACGATTACGGTGAAATCAAAATTACCAAACAGCTTAAGTTTGATAATGGTACAAGTATCACAGATCTCACGGATGACATTATCAGAGATGATGCCAAGCTGAAAGCGGCTCTCGGTCTTAGTCTGGATTCTACTGTAACCCTCAATACTATTTTGAATAAGCTCGAATTCAAGGTAAAGAATGCCGATACAGGAGAGGAGTTAAAGTTCTATCAGACCGGAAGTGGCAGCTATGTGTATTCTCAAAATGGTACGGTATCAATAATCAGGTTGGCAACGAACAATCGATTTGCTGAAGTAAGGGGATTACCCTACGGCAGATATACCGTTACTGAGATAGGATATGGTGGTCTTGCACCTCAAACCAAATCTGTTACAAAAACAATAACATATAAAGATTCTACAGATAACATCGTAGAATTTCCATTTACAAACTACTATAGAGTCAATTCCGGACTTCATGTAGAGAAGATATTTCTTGATTCGGATAATGACGATGCGGCCACAACATATGTACCCAGTTGGATGAGTTCTCTTTTAGACTCTCTTCAATTCTACATTACTGATTCTGACGGAAACTATGTAAGAGCTGAAAAGACATCGGATGGAACGTATATAAACCCGACATATGTAACAAGTAAAAATACTGCTACAATATTTAAACTTAAGGTCAAGACGGTAGAAGATGTTTCAACTTATAGTTTTGATGTGAGTGGTTTGGCAGCAGGAGACTATACGGTAACTGAAATAATCGCAGACAATAATCCGTTCAGAGCAATGTTTACTTGTAAGAATGGTTCTGCGGAAGATCCGTATACACAGTCTTATGAATTCAGACTGATGGATAATAATTCAAGTGCTAGTCTTACATTTGAAAATATCAAAAAGACATCAAGCCTTATTATCCAGAAGGAATCAGAAGATAATGTTCTGAACAGACAATTTTCTATTACGGCTTATGTTGTTAACAGCAGAGGGAAGAAGGAATATCTGAAGAACTCTGACGGCAGCGATTATAAAATTCTCGTAAAAACAACAGCTAAGAGTGGTAAGGTAAAGGTTGAAAACCTTCCTGTTCAGGAATTTGATTCCGGATACAACATGAGAGTTGTTCACTATGTTGTTGCTGAAGAAGGAACACCTATAAGGTACATTATTCCTGAACCTGTGGATGTAACTCTTATGAAGGACAACAGTGAAAGTACAGGAGCTCCTATTGTTGTACCTACCTGTAATTTTATCAACAAACTGCGCAGAGGAACTCTTAAGGTCATCAAAACCAAAGAAGTTGACGAAAAAGGTACCATCAAAACAGTTCCTTTCGAAGGAGTCAGTTTTGAACTTTCGAACAACATTACAGACGAAAAGGTTGTCAAGACAACTAATAAGAATGGAGAAATCAGTTTTGAAGATCTGATCGTTGAGACTGCCATGAAGGACCCGGAAACAGGTACTACCAATATAGTTGCGTATGAATATACCGTAAAAGAACTTTCAACCGCAGTCAATGAACAATATATTCTGTCAAGCTCAAAGACAGAAACATTTGACTATACTGACCGTGAGCTTGTACCGGACATTGTTATGAATTTTGACAATGAACTCAAGAAGGGATCAGTTCTTCTTCAAAAGGTTGATGCTGATACAAACGAACCTATTACTGATGCAGAATTCACGTTGTTTACAGATAAAGGCTGCACCAAGGAATACAGAAAGCTCGAACAGCAAATAGCCGATGTTTATGACGATGAAGAGAGCAAGATCGGTGAAGCACTCACAGGCATCTACTCCCTTGATGATATCTCAGCCGGTACATACTACCTGAAAGAGACAAAGACCCCCAATGGTTATATCGAAATCAACAAGGTTACTAAAATCGAAATTACCGAAGATGGTCAACAGATCGTTCTTTCGATGAACAGATCAACAGCAGAAATCGCTCTGGTTGATGAATTTATAGCTTATAGCGATTCAAGCGAATCAGCTATATCAACTGCAACTCTCTACTATAACTATCCTGTAAAGGTTGATATTTCGGTAGAGAAGAAAGACGGAAAGACCAAAGAAAAGCTTTCAGGTGCAAAGTTTACATTGTATAAGGATACAGATGGAAACGGCAAACTGGATACAAAAGTCGATGAAAAGGTCGGCACACTTAAGGAATATAAAGATAAGAATAAAGAACCTTATTACGCAATCGAAAATGTAACCTGTGGTCAGTACCTGATGGTTGAGACAGCAGCTCCAAAGGGCTATGAGATTGACGAAAAAGTAAAAGTATTTACTGTTGATCCTGCTGATTACAAGGATGTTGAGCTTTTCGCAGCTAATCCGAAAAAGAATATTGGAACCTTCTATGATACTGAAATCAAGGGTTCTGTTTACATCAAGAAGTTTGATGATAAAACAAAAGAAACTATGGAAGGTGCTGTATTTACTATCTACAAGGATGCAGATGAAGATGGCAAATATGTAGAAGGTAAAGACGAAGAGATAGGCATTATTCCTGTAATTCCCGGTAAGGTCGGAGAATATGAGAGAGACGAGCTTTCATATGGCTACTATCTTGTAAGAGAAACTGTAACACCTCCCGGATATAAGGATAACAAAAAAGTGTATGCATTCTCTATAGTTGCCCAGGGTGACAGATTTATCGTAAGTGATTATGATAACTACAGCACTTATGAGAGCGGAGTATACAATATTCCGATTGTAAATGATATTGAAGTCTTTAAATACGATGTAAGAAATCGCAGCGACTTAAATGGTCAGACACTTAAGCTGTTTGACAGCAACAATAATGAAGTTGCTTCATCGAATACAGACTACAATTTTGGTTCTGTTGATGCGGGAAAATATACGGTACGTCTCAAAGACGGAATAACAATTGTAGGTGCATACAGATTTACAGAAACAACGTCATTTAAGCTTGACCTTACGCAGATCAGAACACCGCTTGCCGGTGCAGAATTCACACTCTACAACTCAAAGGGTGATGCTGTCGGAAACGCTGTTTCAGGCAATGACGGATATGCAGTATTTAAAGAAGTACGTTATGGTAAGTATACTATAAAAGAAACAAGGGCTCCTGAAAACCATAAGAAGTATTCGGGTTCAATCAGCGTCAATGTTCAGAAAGATGCAGATGAAGCTGAACCGTATTACTTTGAGATGGAAAATGAAAAAGAAAAAGGTTATTTCAGAATTGTAAAAACCTCAGAAGATGGTGTCGTAGATAACATAACCTTTGTTATCGAAGGCACGAATGATTATGAAGAAGCTTTCCGTAAGGAAGTTGTAACTCAACCCGGCAGCAATGGTGTAATTCTTGATAAAGCCACAATCGGTACATACTATGTAACTGAAATAAAAGTTGCTGAGAGATACATTCAGCCAGTGACAAAGAAGGTTGTTGTTACAAGCAAAAATACCCAGAACAACCCTGCAGTCGTTGAATTTGAAAATGTCCTTGTAAAAGGAAGCGTAGATACTATTAAGGTAGACGCTGAGGATCCGAATGCAAGACTTTCCGGTGCGGTATTTGCGGTATATTCTGCAGACGGTCAGACAGAAATCGGTAAACTGGATGAAGATGCAAACGACAAAGGACATTATATCTATAACGACCAGCTTATCTATGGTGATTATATCCTGAGAGAAGTACAAGCTCCTGAGGGCTATGTCCTAGACGAAACTGATTATCCGTTTGTTATAAGAACTCAAGATAAGGTCGAAAGAGTAACCACTCAATTTGACAACATGATCCCGAATAAAAAGATTCGCGGTGGAGTAGATACATTAAAGCTTGACAGCAAGCATCCGGACAAAAAAATATCCGGTGCAGAGCTTACTGTTTTTGATTCCAACGGAAATCCTGTAGGAATCATGGAAGAAAAGAGCGAAGGCTATTATATCCTTGACGGTTTAGTAAAAGGTTCCTATTATGTTCAGGAAACCAAAGCTCCTCCGAAGTATATCCTTGATAACACAAAGTATGAATTTACTGTCGATAAAGATGGAATTATCAAGAGAGTCGGTGTTGAATTCAGAACAGCAGATGAGCTTATCACAGGTATCCCGAACGACATGATCACTGGAACAGTTGTTGTTACCAAGTACGACAAGGACTATCCTGATAACAAGCTTAGCGGAGCAACATTCATTGTTATGAAGGATAATGCTGCTAAGACAGTAGTTGGTGAACTCGTAGAGGTCGAGGAAGGCATCTATAAACTGAGTGGTCTGAAATATGGCAACTACTTACTCAAAGAAACAGTAGCTCCTGAAGGATTTGTCCTTGATACAAACGAGTACTCATTCAAGATTCGTAAGAATGGGGCAGAAGTACCTGTTGAGACAGAAGCCGGTAAAGGATTCCTTAATAAGCCTATTTACGGATCAATTAAGGTTACTAAAGCAGATGATAAGACTGAAGAACCTTTGTCTGGTGCTGTATTTGCAGTATACAACGATAAGGGTGAAGAGGTACAAAGAGGAACATCTGATGACGAAGGTAAAATTGTATTCGAAAAGCTCAGATACGGTCATTATGTAATCAAAGAGCTTGCATCACCTGAAAACTACCAGATGAATGATCTCGAATATCCGTTTGAAATCATCGAAAATGCAGTTGAACTCAGCAAACTTATTCCGAATACTCCTCAGGTTGGAAGACTTAAGATTCAGAAGATCTCTGAAGATCATAAGGTCGAAAATGTTAAGTTCCATATTTATGGTGAACCAATCAAAGGATATAAGGTTTCAGAATATGTTACAACTGATAAAGATGGATTTGCCTATGTGGACAATCTCGTTGTTGGACGGTATACAGTCGAAGAAGTCGAAGTAGATGATCGTTATCTGCCAATAGGTCCTAAGAATGTAGAAATCGTAGCTGACAAGGTTGTAGTAATTGAGGAAAGCAGTACGATTTATGAGGAAGAATCTTCGCTTGTAGACTACGAAGATGTTATGGTAAAGGCAGTTGTGCTTGATGAAGTAATCACCGAGGATCAATCAGAAATATCTACTATTGAACAGTCTGAAAACGAAGAATCTGAAGAGGAACAGTCTGAGACCGAACAGGAAACATCTGAACAGGAAACGGAAAAAAATTTTGTACTATTTGAAAACAAGCTCAAGAAGGGTTATGTTAAAGTTACAAAGGTCGATAAAGATTATCCTGATAACAAGCTGACGGGTGCCGAATTTACGATCTATCTCGATAAGAACGGTAACGGCATCTACGATAAAGAGGATGATACAGAGATCGGTAAGCTTACTGAAACGAAACCCGGAATCTATACTTCAGATGAGCTTGCATACGGTGAGTATCTGCTTAAGGAAACCAAGGCTCCTAAGTACTATCTGATCGATGATAATTACTATGCATTCACTATCAGAGTACACGAAAAGGTAGAAGAAGTTTCAAATGTCAAAGCTGAGGTCGAAGAGTTGACTGAAGAAAACAAGTATTTTGTCAACAAGCATAAGGACGTAGATGTGTATATCACAAAGAAAGATGTAAGTACAGGCACATTGATTCCGCTTTGTAAGATTGAAATACTTGATGAAAACAAGAATCGTATTTTCGAAGGAACTACCGATAGTAAGGGTGAGGTATGGTTCAAGCTTCAGCCCGGTATCTACTACTACAGAGAGTATCAGGCACCTCCCGGATATCTGATTGATACAAAACCATACAAGTTTGAAGTCAAGACAGATGATACTATCGTTAAGTGTGTTATGACAAATACTCGTATTCCGGATACTCCGAAAACGGGAGATAACACTAGCTCTGAGCTTCCTGCAATTGGATTAATTGCATTGATTTCCGCTTGTGCAGTTGTTATTTTAAGAAGGAAGAGAAAGGCTGCTTGACATAGCATAACCTTCTATTATTTATATGCGGCTGAAATCAAATACTGGTTTTGGCCGCATGAAATAATATTAGAAGAGCCAAAAATGTGGGCAAATATAGTAATTGCAAATTGAACATGTATTTCTGGTCTTTTGCAGTTGTAGTTTTTTCAACAGTAGAGCATATAGTTGTGGCATGTTATTGAACAGTATTTCTAACTAATTATAATATTACTATGACTATTGTTTTGGATATATCTTTGAATTTTCAGCAAGAAATAAGGCAAAGATCGAACAGTTTTAAAGTTTAAAAAGAATAATATGTTATTTGCAGATACATGACGCTGTAGGAAATGTAAGATGGGTTGGGTGCGATCAGAATCCCAATAGTTTTTTAAAAATTTAATGGACAGCATAATTCTGTTGAACTTATTTACACACTCGGCATTGACCGAGTTTTTTTTTGTCTCATCATTTTGATATATGCTGCTGCGTTGCCTTAAAAAATATTAGTTAGCTTTTTTAATTCTTATTAAGGAATTGAGTTTTGTCATGTTATAAAAATAATAAGACAAATGGAAACAATAAACATAATAAAATAAGGCTCTGTCACAACAAATGGTTGATTTTTGACGAGAAATAGCGTATAATAATAG
>JBGVAQ010000294.1:0-9251 GCA_045224775.1 Acutalibacteraceae bacterium
GGCAGAGAAAGTAATACCGCCCCTGCCGTACAGGATTGATTGTACAGCAGGGGCGGTTTTTACTTTATTGTACGTTTTATAATGTCTTCACCGGTAAGCTTGCCGAGATTTTTCTTAAAGCCTTTGCATACCGACGGGTACATTATAGCAAATCTTATGCTTTTGAATATCAGTCGGAATATATTTCCCCATAGCTTTGACTTTTTCTGTTTTGTAACAAAGCCTTTTCTTCTCGAAACATCATAATGCAGTACGACTTTGTGCTTATAGAAATTAACTATCCGGCGTTTTGCAAGGTCGGTGATATAAAAGCCGTCCTTGTCCTTTTTGTAAAATATCACCGGTATAAGATAACCGTTGAGTGTAAGAGCCTGTTTTTTCAGGTTTTCAGGCTCCGTACAGGAATTTTCATATTTTTTTTTGTCAAAATATACACCGTATTTTTCAAGAAGCTCCTCATCACCGATAAGCGGTTCACAGGATTCCATAAGTTCCTTGTTAAGAGCGGTAGTATCCGTATTATAAAAATGCTCCCAGCCCTTGAGAAAATCATCATATGCACGCATGATTATATCCGCAAGAAAATATCTCTGATAGACAGTCTGACGCATGACGCTCAGAACAAGTTTTCTTATCTGAAAAATCGTGTATCTTTTCTGGTCATTCACGGCTGTCATAATAAGCTCGTTGCGTTTTATATAGTACTCCTGAAAGCCGTCATACTTTCCCTCGAAATCGTCATGCCATACGGCAATACCGCTTAAAACAGCTATCCTGCCTGCACACCTCAGAGAATATTCGATGTCGTCCTCTTTGATGAAAAACTGGAGCGGATAGCCGTATTTTTCCTGCCAGTCAGACGGAAAGCAATAGAACCACCATGCATTGTAATCCCCTTCGGGATAATAAGCCGTATTAAGAACATCCTTACGCTTTGTAAGGTCACAGCCTTCACCTATCGAAATGTGACGTTTTCCGTCCCAGAAAGAGCCGGCTTCATGCTGAGTTATGCGGTCGCTCAGCTTTATCATTGTACCGCCGACAGCTAAATCTTTATTATCACTGCTTCGTATTCTCAGAAGTGAATAAACTCTCAGGAACATTTCACAGTCAAGCACTATATCATCATCCATAAATAATATATGGGTAAAATTCCTGCCGCTGTGAACTGCTTCATAATAGCCTCTTGTAAATCCGCCGCTTCCGCCGGTGTTTTCATTTGGTATGAGCGTTACAAAGCTGTTCTCTGTTGTATCACGTTCAAGAGTCCGTCCGTTATCGACAATATATACATGAAAGTTTCCGCTGTTAAAAACATCACTTTTGTCAAGATATGCACATATTTTTGCATGATTTTCAAGAAGGAATTTTTCTCTCCTGAACGTACATATAACAACGGCTATATTTACATCCTGTATGCTGTCACGCTCGGAAACAAGCTTTCCGCTGTAAAAACGTCCGTTATCGGAATAAAGTGTAAAATATGCATTGTCATATTTTTCCGAAAACACATTTCCGAGTTCAAGAGTAAATGTTCCCTTGTCATCAAGCACAATACTTTTTGTTAAAACACATTCTTCCCTGTCAGCCGAAACACCGTAAACACTGACCTTGAATTTTCCGCAAAGACTTAGTTCAAGAAATACCTTTCCCATATTACAGTAATCAAGATACTTTTTTACGGGAAATATATTGAAATATGTATCGAAGCTGACAGCCCCATGTATATTCATAAAGCCGTCAGCCCCGCTGTATTTTACATTGTCATTCTTTTTACGGAAATAAAGCTCGTCTACAGTACATACTTTCTCAGCAGGAAAGAGTATGTTTCTAAGAACAGTCCGCTCAGTCACCGAATTCTTCCTTTACTGCCGCAAGAGCAACATCTATTACCTTATCCATATCATAATACTTGTAGTGTCCGAGTCTGCCGCCGAATATAACATCCGGTGTTTCGTCTGCAAGCTTCTTGTATTCCTCATAGAGCTTGTTGTTCTTGTCATTGTTTACGGGATAGTAAGGCTCGATGCCGGGTTTCCATTCGGATGAGTACTCTCTTGAAATTACTGTTTTCGGCTGTGTACCAAACTCGAAGTGCTTATGCTCGATGATTCTTGTATAGGGAACTTCTCTTTCTGTATAGTTCACAACTGCATTTCCCTGATAGTTGTCTGTATCAAGCACTTCTGTTTCAAAGCGTACAGAACGGTATTCAAGTACACCAAGCTTATAGTCAAAGAACTGGTCTATCTGACCGGTAAATACAGTTT
Organism: Acutalibacteraceae bacterium; assembly: GCA_045224775.1. Lineage (GTDB taxonomy): Bacteria > Bacillota > Clostridia > Oscillospirales > Acutalibacteraceae > UBA1213. The sequence goes on from JBGVAQ010000294.1 coordinate 2,271, forward strand.
TCTTTACCTTGTCGGCATTTGTCTTTATCCACTCAAAATAATCCGTGTTTGTAAGTACCTCGATACCGTCAAGCATTTTTTCGATTATGGGAGTATATCCGCCCATAGGTATGCCCTGATATCTTGCGTTGAAATAGTTGTTGTCGAATGTGAATCTGAGGGGAAGTCTTTTTATTATGAATGCAGGAAGGTCGGTGCATGAACGTCCCCACTGTTTTTCTGTGTAGCCCTTTATAAGCTTTTCATAAACGTCACGTCCGACAAGACTGAGTGCCTGTTCTTCAAGGTTCTGAGGATCTTTCAGATCAAGCTCTGCTATCTGATCGGCAATTATCTTTTTTGCCTCGTCAGGTGTCTTGATGTTCCAAAGACGGCTGAATGTGTTCATATTGAACGGGAGATTATAAAGCTCATCCTTGTATATTGCAACAGGTGAATTGATATAGTTATTGAACTCTGCGAACTGATTTATATATTCCCATACAGCCTTGTCATTTGTATGGAAAATATGTGCGCCGTACTTATGTACATTGATATCCTCTATTTTCTCACAATAGATATTACCTGCGACATGATCTCTCTTGTCAATAACAAGAACCTTCTTACCACGCTTGTTTGCCTCGTAAGCAAATATAGAACCAAAAAGACCTGCGCCAACAACAAGATAATCGTACATTTCAGATCAACCTCTCTCTTAAAATTTTATTTTACGGAGTATGCCTCTCCTGAGTGAACCCGGCGGAAACAAAGCATACATTTTTCTGTTGAAAGAAAAATTCTTTGCCGTCGCACCGTTCACAAATGCAAAATGCGCTCTCGGCACTTCTGCACATGGTATATCCGTATTGTTTATTATGTAAGTCATATATACGCCGAAAAGCCGTTCCGCAAGCTTTCCCTGCTCACGGGGATAAAAAAGCTCTTTCGGCTTTATGACTTCATATTCCGATAATATGCCGAACAGCCATTCACTGTATTTTTCAAACATTTCCCTGTCCGACAAGAACATATTGCAGAAATAAGAATATTTCTGCGAGAAATATTCCTCTGCACTGTCACTGTATGACGGGTATTTTTCGGATATTATCCTTTTAAGCAGACCTATATCATCAAATTCCCGTCTGTCATTCTTATTATAGTATTCCTCAATGCTCTGATATATATTCTCCCTGAGCGGAGCTATTATCCTGAATTCATCTGCAAGACGGTTTACAGTGTTGCTGTCTGCACCGATGAGCTTCAATGTTTTTTTGTCGGGAGAATCAAATATCCTGTAAGGTTTTTCTTTCGGCATTCTGCCGCCACGCTTTACAGGATATACTCTTGTAAGGTCAAAATATCTTCTCTGATGCATCAGACCTCCGAAACCGAAGCTCTGATTTTTCCATGCATAGTACTGCACCGTAAGCTCACAGTACTGAGGATTTTTTAAAGATATATTCTCTCCCGAATCATCTCTGAGCGGCAAAACCTTATCGTTCTTATCATAAAGTGCCGCTCCTGCCGAAACAGGAAAAATAACCTCCCCGTCACTCTCCGCACTGTCCTTAAAAACACTTACAAATAATTTTATATCCCTCAATCAGAACACCTCAATTATAAATGTGGAAAGTGGAAAGTGGAATTTATTTTAATTTGAAGTTTTTACTAAAGTAAGGCGTTTTTCTGTCGTACCCGTCAGTACGCCGTCATTATAGCTGAATTTTTCCATCTCACCGTCAAGAAGTATATTTACGGAATTTCCGCTTGATTCCCATTTGCCTTCCATTTCTTCACTCATAAATACAGTCTTTACAGTACCGTCCTCGTTAAGAGTTATGACTACATCATCATACATAACTTGCAGAGCCGCATTTTCTTCATCACTGAGTGAAAGCTCGTCCTTTGAAAAATTCACTTTCCAGTCACCGGCATACTGTGCGTCTGTATGTCCGTCAAACTCAAACGATACCTCGGCATTGTTTTCGTGTTTTTCAAAGCTTGTTTCCTCTTTGCTCACTTCATCTTCAAGAGGAGTATCGTCCTTTTTAAGTACAAGAGTCTGATTTCCCATGCCCATAGTCATAGTTCCGTTCTCATAAGTGAATTCCGAAACCGTACCCGTATTTTTCTCTTTAAATGATACTTTATTTCCCGAAACAGTCCATGTACCCTCGGCACGTTCTTCACTTTCGTCAGAAACAAATTTTGCACTGCCGTCATTATAAAGCTCAAGCGACATTTTATAATTTTCGCCCCTGCTTTCATAGGTATATGACCATCTGCCCGATACGTCAGATTTATCATATGATGCCTGACTTGTACTTTTACTGTTGTTCTTACCACTTCCGAAAACAAAAGTATTATAAGATGCCTGACTGCTTTTTGATGAACTGCTTTTTGAAAAACTTGTTTGTGAGGAGCTGCTTTTACTGCTGCTCTCACTTTTTTTATTTGTTCTGCCTGCACAGCCCGAAACACCCGCAAGCATGACTGCCGCCATAACAAGAGTTATTGTCTTTATAATATGACCTTTCATTTTTCCCTCCGTATAATACCTTATTCTTATTTTAATAATACAATAATACACCTGTAAAGTCAACCGAAAACTTTTTTAATGTGGAGTGTGGAAAGTGGAATGTGGAATTATTCAGTGTCATAATTGATATATTTCTTTTTTAATATTGAAAATTTTGATTTAACATGTTAAAATATGGGTACATTTTATGACAAGATAGTGCTTATTTTGTCAGTATAAAACATGAAATGGGGTAAAAGTATGTCGGAAAAGAAAGCCAAGAAAAAGCCGTCAGAGAATGCTAAGACAAATACTGCTGCTGCGGCAAAAAGCAGGAACATGAATATCATAAAAAATCTGATATTCATAGGTGTCGTGCTGGTATATATCATAATATGCTTTGTACAGACACCGATAACAAAAGCCGTACATATGGACGGTGAAACGGCTGTCGGCTCAATGTGGTCACTCCTTCCCCCGATAATCGCAATAGGTCTTGCACTTATCACCAAAGAGGTTTATTCATCACTTTTCATAGGAATAATTTCGGGTGCGCTGATAGCTGCAATATCCTACGGAACGGGATTTGAAGGCTTTATGGGCTATGTTGTAAAGGACGGTCTTATAAGTAATGTTGCAGACTCCTACAATGTCGGAATACTTATCTTCCTCGTTGCACTCGGCGCTATCGTTGTACTTATGAACAAGGCAGGCGGCAGCCGTGCATACGGCGAATGGACTGCAAAGCATATCAGAACACGCAAGGGTGCTTGTATATCAACATTCATTCTCGGTGTGCTGATATTCGTTGATGACTATTTCAACTGTCTTACAGTCGGCTCGGTAATGCGTCCGATTACCGACAAGCATAAAGTATCACGTTCAAAGCTTGCCTATATAATAGATGCAACAGCAGCGCCTGTATGTATAATTGCTCCCATATCATCATGGGCGGCAGCAGTAAGCGGCACTGTTGAGGGTGTTAACGGAATACAGCTCTTTATCAGCACTATCCCTTATAATCTCTATGCGCTCCTTACACTTGCAATGGTAATATTCATAGCTCTTTCGGACATTGATTACGGCCCGATGAAAACACATGAACTGAATGCCGCAAAGGGCGACCTTTTCACTACAAGAAACAGTGTTTATCCAAAAGATGACGCTCCCTCAACATCAAAGGGCAAAGTAATCGACCTTATCTTACCTGTAATACTCCTCATAGTACTCTGTACTCTTGGTATGCTCTACACAGGCGGACTTTTCAAGGGTGAAAATATTATAGATGCGTTCTCAAACTGTGATGCTTCATACGGTCTTTCACTCGGTTCTATAGCTACACTTGTACTTATCATAGGATACTATATTCTAAGAGGCGTTATGAAATTCAATGAATGTATGGATTCAATAGTTTCAGGCTTCAAGCAGATGGTTCCCGCAATTCTTATACTTGTATTCGCATGGACACTCAAAACTATTACAGGTACTCTCGGTGCAAGCGAATATGTAAGAGGAATAGTTGAAGGCGCATCAGCCGTGCAGATACTTCTCCCTGTAATTCTCTTTATAGTTGCACTCGGTCTTTCATTTGCAACAGGCACATCATGGGGAACATTCGGAATACTTATCCCGATAGTAACAGGCGTGTTCCAGAGCCAGCTTGTAAACGCTGCCGAAACAGGCATACCTTCAATGGTAATAATCTGCATCTCAGCATGTCTTGCAGGCGCAGTATGCGGCGACCACTGCTCACCGATATCCGATACAACGATCATGGCTTCAACAGGCGCACAATGCGACCACGTCAACCATGTATCGACTCAGCTCCCCTATGCTATGACAGTAGCAGCAGTTTCGGCTGTAGGTTATCTTATTTCGGGCTTTGTACAGAATGTATTTGTAGTTCTCGGCATATCAATGGTTCTCATGGCAGCAACACTGTTCGTTATAAAGCTCATTAACGACAAGAAAAAACAAACCACAAAGAATAACAAATAATCCGTAACAAACACAGTACGGCTGACTTTCAAAAACGAAGTCAGCCGTATTTTTTACCCGCCGCTGTTACGGAAAATTGCATAAAAATGTAAAAAATATATTGAAAGTTTTGAAAATATGTACTATAATAAAAATCAGAGTACTGTATGGGATTCATGTATCTTGCACATTGTACATTGAACATTGTACATTGAACATTGTACATTGTTTCCGCCAGACTTGAATTTAAAGAACGGAGATCAGATCATGAGAAACATTCTGTTTATTGCTTCCGAATGCTATCCGTTTATAAAAACGGGCGGTCTTGCCGATGTAGTCGGAGCGTTGCCGAAAATGCTGAATAAAGATGAATTCGATGTTCGTGTGGTCATACCTAAGTATATGTGTATCCCCTGGGAATATCGTCAGCATTTCAACTATGTTACAAGCTTCTATATGGATCTTGGTTATCTTCCTGACCACAAGTATGTAGGTATCATGGAATATTACCATGAGGGTATCCACTATTACTTCGTTGATAATGAGGGTTATTTCGGCGGAGATACTCCCTATACCAATGATCTCAAATGGGATATAGAGCGTTTTACATTCTTCAGTAAGGCTGCTCTTGCTATACTTCCCGTTGTCGGCTTCCGTCCCGACATAATCCACTGCCATGACTGGCAGGCTGCGCTTGCTCCCGTATTCCTCAGAACTCTGTTCAGAGATAACAGCTTCTTCTGGGGCACAAAGAGCATGATGACTATTCATAACCTTAAATTTCAGGGTATATGGGATATCAAGACTTTCCGTCAGTTCACAGCTTTCCCTGAGTATGTATTTACTCCCGAAAACATGGAATACAAGTATGACGGTAATATGCTCAAGGCAGGTATAGTATTCTCGGATTACGTTACAACCGTAAGTGATACATACGCAGGCGAGATTCAGCAGCCGTATTACGGCGAAGGTCTTGACGGTCTTATGCGTCACAAGAACAATAACCTCTGCGGTATCGTAAACGGTATCGACTACAATGTATATAACCCCGAACACGATATACAGATATACGACCACTATACACCCGATACATTCTACAAGAAGGTATTCAACAAGAGAGGGCTTCAGAAAGAGCTTGGTCTGCCTGTTGATGACGGTAAGTTTATGATAGGAATTATCTCCCGTCTTACCGACCAGAAAGGTCTTGACCTTGTTAACTTCGTTATCGAGCGTATAATCGACGAGCATACACAATTCGTTGTTCTCGGAACAGGTGATGAAAAGTACGAAAATCTGTTCAGACACTATCAGTGGAGATTCCCCGACAGAGTTTCCGCAAACATCTACTACTCCGACAACAGAGCACACAAACTCTATGCGGCAGCAGATGCAATGCTCATGCCTTCACGTTTTGAGCCCTGCGGTCTTACACAGCTTATCGCTCTCAGATACGGTACAGTTCCGATTGTACGTGAAACAGGCGGTCTTAAAGATACGGTACAGCCTTACAACTGGGTTGACAATACAGGTACAGGCTTCTCATTCGCAAACTATAATGCCGATGAGATGCTTAACTCAATCAACTATGCAAAGACTGTATATTTCACAGAAAAAGACCGTTGGCACGATATCGCTGTAAGAGGCATGAGAATGGACTACTCATGGAACAACTCTGCAAGAAGATATGAAGATCTCTACCGCTATGTAATGAGCTGGTGGTAATACTCACTTTATTTCATAAGAAAAAATAAACAATGCATGGTGAACCTTTAAAATCACGGCTCACCATGCATTTTTTGTTGAACATGCACAATATTGCTTCTGATTTTCATTCGTCCGCCCTGATAAATTCGAGTATAAATATTGACACTGATTTTTTGTAATGATATAATGAATGTTATGCAGATATCAGGATTACTGCATAACATATGACTATTTTAAGGAGTTGTTTTTATTATGTCAGACTTTGAAGATAAAGTAAAAAAACTTTTCGATACACAGGATGATACGGCACTTTTCGATCCTATGGATATAGAACAAAGTAAAATGATAGCTTTGTTTTCATATCTTTCATGGCTCGTACTTATACCCATACTCGTTGCACCAAATTCACCGTATGCACGTTTCCATGCAAATCAGGGTATTGTGCTTGCAATAGCTGAGGTCATTATCAGTGTACTGGTTACTGTTATGAGCTTCGTGCCGTTGGTAGGATGGATATTTCTGATATTATCCGCAATTATAAGCCTTTTCTGCTTTGCACTTACTATATTCGGAATAGTAAACGCTGTTAACGGAAGAGCCAAAAGACTTCCTATAACCGGACACATTATACTCATTAAATAAATGTGGAATTTGGAAAGTGGAAAGTGGAATTTTAACGGTTTCCGTATAAGATACAATATTATAGTAAACTATAAAAGTTTTTGCCTGAAACTGTCATCCTGAGCGTAAGCGAAGGATCTTTAAAGATTCTTCACTGCGTTCAGAATGACAATGGGAAATTT
>JBGVAQ010000295.1:0-18125 GCA_045224775.1 Acutalibacteraceae bacterium
CGGTTTTTCTTTTACCTATTGTACAAATATAAACATATTTTTATAAATTGACATATAAAAATATATGTACTATAATTATAATGTTAAAGAAATAAGAAAACTGAGGGGTGGTCTGAATGGTCAAAACACTTGCAAAATGTATCAGGGAATACAAGGTGGCTTCAATAATAACTCCTATATTTATGATATTCGAGGTAATACTTGAAGTGCTTATCCCCTACTTCATGGCATCGCTTATCGACAACGGAATAGATAAGGGTGATATGAACTACATACTTACATTAGGTATCGTACTCGCGGTAACAGCACTTGCATCTCTGACATTTGCGGCATTTGCGGCAAAATACGGCGCTGTCGCATCGGCAGGCTTTGCAAAAAATCTCAGGCACGATATGTATTATAAAATACAGAGTTTTTCGTTTGCCAATATAGATAAGTTCTCGTCTGCAAGCCTTGTAACAAGAATGACAACAGACGTTACCAACGTACAAAACGCATATCAGATGATACTGAGAATGGCATTCCGTGCACCGTTTATGATGATATTCGCCATGATAATGTCATTCAACGTAAACGCAAGACTTTCATGGATATTCGTTATATTCATACCCGTTATTGCACTTGCACTTTTTATAATAATCCGTTTCGCACATCCTGTATTTACAAGAGTTTTCAAAAAATATGATAAACTAAATAATGTGGTTCAGGAAAATCTTCACGGTATAAGAGTAGTAAAGTCCTTTGTGCGTGAGGAACACGAAAAAGAAAAATTCAATAACATGTCTGGCGAGATATACAAGGATTTCTCAAAGGCTGAAAAGATAATCGCTTTCAATATGCCTGTAATGCAGATATGTATCTATGCATGCATACTCCTTATATCATGGTTTTCCGCAAGACTTATAGTTGCAGGCGATATGACAACTGGCGAGCTTACAAGTATGATGACATACATAATGCAGATACTTATGAGCCTTATGTTCCTTTCAATAGTATTCGTTCTGATAACACTTTCAAGAGCTTCGGGCGAAAGAATCGCCGAGATACTCAACGAGGAAAGCACAATAAAAGATCCCGACTCACCCGTAACGGAAATAAAAGACGGCAGTATAGTATTCGACCATGTAAATTTCAGCTATGCAGGCGATAAGGAAAAGCTTTGTCTTAAAGATGCCGACCTGAAAATAAAATCAGGCGAAACCGTTGGTATAATCGGTGGTACGGGTTCTTCAAAGTCAACTCTTGTACAGCTCATACCAAGACTTTACGATGTTACAGAAGGACGTGTACTTGTAGGCGGACGAGATGTAAGAGAATATGAAATGAAGGCTCTCAGGGACAGTGTTGCAATGGTACTTCAAAAAAATGTGCTGTTCTCGGGAACTATAAAGGAAAATCTCAGATGGGGCGATCCCGATGCAACAGATGAGGAGCTTATCCATGCATGCAAGCTTGCATGTGCAGATGAATTTGTAGAAAAAATGCCCGACAAATACGATACTTATATTGAACAGGGCGGTACAAATGTATCGGGCGGTCAGCGTCAGAGGCTCTGTATTGCAAGGGCACTTCTAAAAAAGCCGAAAATACTTATACTTGACGATTCCACAAGTGCAGTCGATACAAAGACAGACTCCCTTATCCGCAAGGCATTTGCCGAAATGATACCCGACACAACAAAGATAATCATAGCACAAAGAATATCCTCTGTTCAGGATGCAGATAAGATAATAATTCTGAATAACGGTGAAATAGATGCTGTCGGCACTCATGAACAGCTTCTAAAGGAAAACAAGATCTATCAGGAGGTCTACTATTCTCAGCAGAAGGGAAGTGCAGCTAATGAATAGAGCAGGAAGAATGCCGAAAGGCTTTGATCCCAAAAATATGCCGCCTATGACAATGGGCAATCCGATAAAAACAATAAAACGCCTTCTTAAATATTTCGGCGCATATAAATTCCGCTTCATCATCGTGCTTTTCTGCATAATATTCAGTGCGGCGGCAGGCGTTGCAAGCTCCCTGTTTATACAGATACTCATAGACAATTATATAACTCCGCTTCTTGTCGCTTCAAAAAAGGATTTCAGCGGTCTGCTGATGCTTATAATCATAATGGGTATCGTACTGTTTGCAGGTGCGATAGCAACACTTGTGTATAACAGACTTATGGTAACGATATCTCAGGGCATACAGAAAAAGATACGTGATGAAATGTTCTCGCACATGCAGACGCTTCCGATAAAATATTTCGACACTCATACTCACGGCGACCTTATGAGCCGCTATACAAACGATACCGATACATTAAGACAGATGCTTTCAATGAGCGTACCGCAGATGTTCTCGTCAACAATGACGATAATAGCCGTATTCTTTGCAATGGTAGCTCTAAATATATGGCTTACTCTCTTTGTACTGCTGTTCACAGGTCTTATGATGTTCATAACAAAGAAGATAGCAGGCCGCAGTGCCGTACATTTCATAAATCAGCAGAAAGAAATAGGCGATATGAACGGCTATGTTGAGGAAATGATAAACGGTCAGAAGGTCATCAAGGTATTCAACCATGAGGAACAGGCAAAAAAGGATTTTGACATTAAAAATGAAAATCTCTGCAAAAGCTCGACAGATGCAAACACCTATGCAAATATACTCATGCCGATAATGAACAATCTCGGAAATATACAGTATGTGCTTATAGCCATTGTCGGCGGTATGCTTGCAATATTCGGTGTAAGCGCAGTATCGCTCGGAGTCATAGCCTCATTTTTACAGCTTTCAAAGAACTTCACACGTCCTATCAGCGAGGTATCTAACCAGATAAATGCCGTTATAATGGCACTTGCAGGCGCAGGACGCATATTTGAGCTTATGGACGAGGAAAGCGAACAGGACAACGGTTATGTAACACTTGTAAATGCAAAGTATGACAGAGATGGCAATATAACCGAAGCTGACGAGCGTACAGAGATGTGGGCATGGAAACATCCTCACGGTGACGGTACAGTAACATATACCAGACTTCGTGGTGACGTTGTACTTGACAATGTAGATTTCGGATATGTTCCGGAAAAGCTTGTACTGCATAATGTAACGCTCCACGCAAAACCCGGCCAGAAATTCGCATTTGTCGGCTCTACCGGTGCAGGTAAAACGACTATAACCAATCTTATCAACCGTTTCTATGATATTGATGACGGAAAGATAAGATATGACGGAATAAACATAAACAAGATAAAGAAGCCTGAGCTTCGCCATTCACTCGGCATAGTTTTGCAGGATGTACACCTGTTTACAGGAACAGTCATGGACAATATCCGCTATGGAAAGCTTGACGCTACTGATGAAGAATGTATAGCCGCCGCAAAGCTTGCGAATGCACACGGCTTCATATCCAGACTTCCGGACGGCTACAACACATTCATAACCGGTGACGGAGGACAGCTTTCACAAGGTCAGTGTCAGCTCATATCCATAGCAAGAGCGGCAGTTGCCGATCCGCCGGTAATGATACTTGATGAAGCGACATCAAGTATTGATACCCGAACAGAATCACTTGTACAAAAGGGCATGGACGGACTCATGTACGGCAGGACGGTATTTGTCATAGCGCACAGACTTTCGACAGTACAGAATTCCGATGAAATAATGGTGCTTGAGCAGGGGCGCATAATCGAGCAGGGCAACCATAACTCACTTATAGAACAAAAAGGCAAGTACTATGCACTCTATACCGGCGCATTTGAAATGTCATAATAACAGGAAATCCCCCGATTTTTCGTCGGGGGATTTTTTCATGCAAAAGGATTTTTCTTGACATAAATTGTGAATCATTGTAGAATGTTACTGCAAGGTACTGACCTTACGGAATGCGGCAGTCCCCCACTTTTTTTACAAGGGGGCTGAACTTCTTGTATGCCCCCTGAGTTCTCAAAAAGGGGGAGTGATATATTATGTTTACATACAGAAATATTTTCTCGGCTGTAACTATGATAGTATCAGTTGCCCGTCTGGTAATTGAGTTTATCAAATACCATAACGAGCATAAATAAAAGCAAGAAGTAACCGCTAAAACCTGCAAAGTTAACGGTTACTTCTTTTAACCTAAAACTATTCGGGACTGCCGTAACCGGTCAGCACCTTGTCTGTTTTAATTATAGCATATTCTGTAAAAAAGTCAATGATGCTGAAATAAATTTTCTTGACAGAAATTGTGAGTTATTATAGAATATTACTGCAAGGTGCTGATCTTACGGATTGCGGTAGTCCCCATAACAAAACCTTTTTGCGAGGGGGCAACTTCTTGTCCCCTTAGCTTTTGCGAAAGGGGGCTGATAATATGATTACATATGGTGAGCTTATTGCTACTATAGCACTGATCATATCTATTGCTCGTTTAGGATTTGAGATATTCAAATACTATAATGAGCATAAAAAGAAGTAGCCGCTCGTCTTCCAAATAAGCGGCTACTCATTAAGAGAAACTGATTTATAAGGGGACTGCCGTAACCGGTCAGTACCTTGTCTGTTTTTATTATAATATACCAAACATAGTAATGTCAAGATATTTTTCAAAACGATCTATGCTGAAAAATTATTTTGTACGGTGAGCCTTACTGAAACCAGTGCCGCTCACCGTAATTGTTTATTTATCCGCTTTCTTCGCTTTCCTGATTTCCGCTGTCCTCACTTTTCAGTGATACAGGTGAAATCAACATGAATATCGGCTTTTTCGGCAGACTCAGCTTTGAATAAAGCTCTGGATATATTCTCCTCAGACAGTATTCAACATGGTCACGTTCTTCCTTCGTAACAGGCTCATTTGAATAATTTTCCGCCTGCACTGCTTCTATCATACGGTCAAGCTCATCTTTGCCGAGTGATGTGATATGCTCACTAAGCTTTTCGGTGAAATCCTTCTCCGAACCGTTCATATTTTTCAGAAGCTTTGCAAAATGTATTCCTCTCATTATGATATGGAAAAGCTTCCGGCTGTCCATATCCGAAAGATGCGAACTTATATACAGCTTTCTTATTACTACAAATACTATGAATGCTATCACAGCAAGTACCGGAAAAAAGATGAATACAGTACCTACAGCTTTTCCTATAGCGGTGCCGCCACCGCCGCCGTTACCCATAACATCATTGCTGTTGTCATCACGGAAACTCCAGCCATGCTCACGCATTATCTGATACATCGTACTTGATGTATAACCGGGATATGAAGCAATCATACGTCCTGTATCAGTGGGCGTTACTTCAACAGGAACCCAGCCGTAATCCTTGAGGAATATTTCCACCCAGGCATGAGCATAATAATCGCTTACCTCCGCCTTATAAAAACCATCTTCAGTATCAGACGGTTCAAATAACTGCGGCTCCAGTACATACCCTGAAACATACCTTGCCGGTATGCCGTACATTCTGTACATCAGTGCCGCTGTTGATGCAAAATGGACACAGTAGCCCTGTCCGTTCTCAAACAAAAAGTAATCTATAGTATCCTTGTTATACGGCACAGACCCCGGCGTTGTTGTATATTTTGCCTTATTCTGAAGTGTTACAAGAATATAGGTAGTTATCTCATTGAGGTCTGTAAGTGGTGTTTCATGGCAATAGCTTTCAAGTCTTGAAAGCTTTTCCTTCGGATATTTTGTATATTCCTGCTTTATTTTTGACATGTATGCATCAACAAAGCTCTCATAAAATTTATGATCTTCCCACCTGTTCAGCATACTTACATCATACCAGCTCAATACCCTGTTTGAATATCCGGTATCACGGCTTATATCATTTCCGCCCCATATCCTGCCCTTACTTTTTGAAGAATAATACGGGATATAAAGTAACTCTCCATAATACTGATCGGCGTGTTTTATCGACAGATTAGAAGCTGAAGAATTTATAAGGAATTCTTCGCCTTCTCTGAGTGTTATTCTCGGACCGTAATCAAGATCCATTATATTGTAGCTTTTTGTATTTACGGTCGTATCATTCGCAAGCATGAAATACATTTCAGATATAGGATCGGATGTAAATGTTGTCAGCGCCATATAATTGTAGTACTGCGTAGTTGAATCATAAGGACTTTTGTCCTTTTCAAATTCCCCCATATTTTTATAGCATTCAGCCGACAGCTTATTCATAAAAGGCTCCTGATATACAGTCGTGCTGTAAGTATCATACTGATAGTTTATTACATAGAATGCAGAGCTCCATTCACTTTCGTAATAATCACTGCCTCTGTAATCATAAAGATATATCCTGTCCTCAGGAATGAAATCAGACTTTACTTCAAGCATTGTCTGCCCTGTCTGATAAAGGTTTCCACGATTTATCTTACCGCCGGAAACATCACCTAAAGCACCACCCGTAATTTTTGCTATAAGATCCTTTACATATCCGTCAGCATGATATACAGAACGGAACATAGTTTCCTGATTTACCTGTTCGATAATAAATGCCGGCACGAATGCAGCGACAAGTATTCCGATAGTTATAAGAGTACTCAGCATACCCGCCCTTGCTCTTTTCGGCATTATCAGAGTGGATTTAAGCCGCCGTTTGTCCGTCATATTCAGAACAAAAAAACCCGTTTCAAATATAACAAGCATTATAAGCGGAAAAATTCCTACTTCATAACCGGAAGAAGGCACAGCAACAAGTATAGCTATTCCTACGAGGAACATTACAGAATGGTTTCTCAATACAAATTCAAGCGCAAACAAAAGATAAACCAGAAGCAGTATAATAGCTATTGCGACTTCAATACCTATGAAGTCACTTACAGAAACAATATGTGCGCTGATATAGCTGATATACCTTGACATATTGTATATCTGAGGAATAATTATGACGCTCGAAACAGCTATAAGAAAAACGGATGCTATAACAAACCCACGCTGATTATAAAAATAAAGATACCAAAGCAAAGCCGTTTCAACAGTCACTATACCTATTATCATAATACCGGCACCGGAAAACATGTGTACTGATTCACTGACAGATAATACTATACCTATCATACCAATGATATAGATTATCAAAAGCAGCGGTGATCTGTCCATAAGCTTGCGCTTTTTTTCTTCCTCGATACGTTCCTTTTTTGTTCTGTATTTTTTAATTGTCCTGATATCTATTTTTTTAATATTTCTCACCTGCCATCACATACATTAATATTCGGTAGAATTCAAACCTTGTCATTCCGAACATAGTGAGGAATCTTTAACGATCCTTCGCTTTGCTCAGGATAACATTAAAGTATCAATTTACATTCAGGTCGAATATAAGACCGGCAAGCTGTTTTTCAATATCCTGTACCGAAAAACGATATACTGCCTTTTCACCGAAATACCATTCAAGAGATGTATTGATCTTCATAAATTCGTTTTTCAGAACAGACGCTGCCCCGTAAAATTCATGTTTTGTACATGAACTGTCTGCGGAATACAGTGCCGCCATCATTTCAAGCGCATCCTTTTCATTGTTCACCTCAAATGATCTAAGACCTTTCAGCGACCTTTCAAACCAGTGTACTTTAAGCAGCATCTCATTCTGTATAAGAGTATATACAAGCGAATAGACTATTTCATAAAGAGCATCCGAATATTCTATCGGCAAAGCACCTTCATGTGATGTATCGACAAGTATATCAAAAACAAAATCGTTTTCCTTGCGGTACTCCTTCGTCCATAGTGAATCCGTCCTTGCGCTGTAATTATGATGTATATGTCTGTAAAGATCACCTGTGCGGTATTCACGCACCTGTCTTATCTCGCTGTTGTCATCTCCCGATTTATGCGAAAGCATCTCCGTCATAGGCATATTGTCATATCCGCCGAAAACAGGCATTGATATATTCATAAGCTTTGGTACAGGCATAACGAATATCTGAACATGGTCATCAAGCTTTTTTGATACCGAAAACAAAGTCATATTATCATAGACTTTTATTTTTTTCAGTTCTATATCTACAAGCCCGCAGTACGGCGGTATCACAAAAAATTCGGATATATTATCCTTATTTTCATTTTTTCCGAGTGCCGCACCGCTGAACTTTTTCCTTATACGCTTTTTTACACCTGTATATCCTGTAACGAATATTATCTTGAAACGGTTGACGGGTATAATACTCTTGTTCTCGACATTGAATTCTATACGGTTCTCAACATTCTTATAGGTTATTATCTTTGCTTTCGGCAGAGATATATTTATATGGAAAAGCTGATATATGGCAAGACCGAGAAGTATCACAACAACGAATACCGCACAAAGTATAAGTGACATCACGGCAGGCTGACGGAACATGCCCGAAAAATACCACAATATAAGCAGTATAAGCAATGCGGTTATCTTTTTCATTTTGAAGCTCCCATATAAGGTGCAGGCGTAGTTTTGGCTATTTCCTCAATCACCTGCTGTTTTGTGACATTGCTCATCCTTGCGGCAGTATTAAGAACTATCCTGTGGCTCATTATATACGGCATCTGAGCAATTATATCCGACGGGACAACATAATGCCTGCAATGAAGCCACGCATACGCCTTTGCACATTTGACAAGTGCTATCGTTGCACGGGGGCTTGCACCCCTTTCAACATACTGATGTGTTCTTGTTGATGTAACGATCTTCAGAAGATAATCATACACGACATCCTTTATATATATATCATGTATTTCCTTCTGCATCTCAAGAAATTCTTCCTTTGTAATTACCGCCGAAACATTGTCTGTTCTTGATTTCAGCCCGACAGTCTTTGCTATTTCAAGCTCGCTCTTATAATCGGGATATCCCAAAGACAGATTTATCATAAATCTGTCTATCTGAGCTTCAGGCAAGCGCTGTGTACCGGCAGTACCGGAAGGGTTCTGGGTTGCTATTACAAGAAAAGGCACGGGAACCTCTCTTGTCACACCTTCGACAGATACCTTGCGCTCCTCCATTACTTCAAGCAGAGCCGACTGTGTTTTAGGCGAGGTACGGTTTATCTCATCAGCAAGAAGAAGATTGCAGAAAACACTGCCCTCCTGATAGACAAACTGCTCCTTGTCACGTCTGTAAACGGAAAAACCCGTAAGATCAGACGGCATAACATCAGGCGTAAACTGTACACGCTTGCATTCAAGTCCCATAGCCTTTGAAAAAGCTGTTGCAAGCGTTGTTTTGCCGACTCCGGGTATATCTTCAAGCAGAACATGACCATCAGCTAAAAAAGCCGTAAGTATCTCGGCAGTTTCCGTCTGTTTGCCAAGTACAACATTATTTATTTCTCTGAGTACATTATGTGCCTTATACACATTTGCGGAAATTTCCAAACGACCACCTCATTTTTCAAGCCAGAAATTATGCATTATGAATTATGCATTATGAATTATTTAATTATGTCCGCATATTCAAAGGGTATTACTTTTTTAAGATCTTCGGAAGACATCTCTATCTGAAATCCGACCTTTCCCCCGCTGAAAAATATTCTATCAAAATTCTTTGCCGTAATATGCAGAGTTGTGCGGAAAAACTTTTTCATGCCTATCGGAGAACAGCCGCCGTGTATATATCCGGTAAGTCCCAAAAGCTCCTTTGATTTTACCATAGCCACTGACTTTTCACCTACGACAGCCGCCGCTTTTTTAAGATCAAGCTCCTCCGCTACTGGCACTGCGAATACATAATGTGCACCCGATTTTCCGACAGTAACAAGTGTTTTGAATACCTTCTCTACATCCTGATGAAGAACATTTGCAACCTCAACACCGTTAACCGTTTCGGGATCATAATAATGCTCATTATAATCTATCTTCATGCTGTCAAGCTTTCGCATAGCATTTGTCTTGTTATCCTTTGCCATAATCATCACCGTTTCTAATACATTTATCCATGATTATTTTAACACACACCATATATTTTTTTCAATATCTGTAAAAGGAATTTGATATATATTTTACAATTATCCGGTGCCCTGATATCACAATCACCAATATAGTTTATTGTGATGATATATAAATTACAAATTTCAAATTTGGCTGTATAAATTTTAAAAAAATATAGATTTTTTGGAATAAATATGTTATTATAATATCGAATGTTCAGGTCGTTGATATAAAATCTGCGGCTGCGTTCCAAAATATCGATCTCGCAGCTCTATGCGGGTTACAGCATATATAAAAAGGGAGTTTTTAATCATGGAAAAGAGACTTATTTTTGTAACTTCACCTCCTGCCTGCGGAAAAACCAGACTTTCAAAAATGTTTGCGTCTGAGCTCAAGCATGTGGTTTATCTCGATAAGGATACCCTTATACCGCTGTCAAAACAGATCTTTGCTGTTGCAGGCGAAGAATATAACAGAAGCTCTGCGTTCTTTGAAAAAGAAATACGTAATTATGAATATGACGTTATAATGGACCTCGCTTTCGAGGCTCTTAAATATGAGAATCTTGTAATGGTCAATGCACCGTTTACAAGAGAAATCCGTGACAATGAATACATCAAGGCTCTGAGAGAAAAGCTTGCCGAATCAGGCGCAAAGCTCACAGTAGTATGGATAGTAACAGACCCCGAAGTCTGCCATCAGCGTATGATCGACAGAAATTCGGATCGTGATACATGGAAGCTTGCCAACTGGGATAAATATCTTGCATCACTCAATTTCAATATCCCCGAAAATCTCCGTGATCCCGATGATGAAGCAAGCCTTATACTTTATTATAATTCAACAGATGAAATGGCAGCAGAATCTTTTGAAAAGCTGATGACATACTTCAAGGATTACGACTGATATCCGAAAAGGAGGTATATCTATGCCTGAGTGGATATATATTATAATAATTCTCGTAATAGTTATAGTGATCGGTATAATCTCAGGAATAAGAAATGCAAACCATAGCTATACTATAGGTTCGGGTATGTTCAAGGACAGCGATGATAATCTTAACAAAGATAAAAAACTTGATGCATCGGATTTTGACTACTACAACAAAAAGGACAAGCTGAAATGAGCTGCCGCTTTTTGCCGGATCATGGCTGTCTGCTCCGTTTTACAGGCGTACAGCCGTTAAAAAGTTTAATTTTATATTGAAACATTTCGGCTTTAATGGTATAATAATACAGTTAAAGCCGAATTTTTTATACATTCAAAATTTATCGGGGCAAAGCTTGCGAACAATGCCCCATGAAAGGAAGAACACAATGCTCAGAGAAAACAAGTACCGCACACATTACTGCGGTGAGATCAGAGAAGATGACATAGGAAAAAGCGTAAGTGTCGCAGGCTGGGTTGAAAATATCCGTGACCACGGCGGAGTAATGTTCCTTGATATACGTGACCATTACGGCGTTGTACAGGTAGTCGTACACGATGAAAAACTCCTTGAAAATATCAACAAGGAATGTACGGTTACAGTAAGCGGCAACGTAACAAAGCGTGACGAGGACACCATAAACCCCAAAATCGCTACAGGTACTGTCGAGATACATTCAGAGGATATAACCGTACTCGGCAAAGCACCCCAGAATCTACCGTTTGAGATACAGACATCTACCGAGGTAAAAGAGGACGTAAGACTTAAATACCGTTTCCTTGACCTCAGAAACAGGAAAGTTCATAACAATATAGTAATGCGCTCACAGCTCATATCCTTCCTCAGAAACAAAATGACAGAAATGGGCTTCCTTGAGATACAGACACCTATCCTCTCATGCTCATCACCCGAAGGCGCAAGAGATTATCTCATCCCCAGCAGAAAACATAAGGGAATGTTCTATGCACTTCCGCAGGCTCCCCAGATATTCAAGCAGCTCCTTATGGTATCGGGCTTTGACCGCTATTTCCAGATAGCTCCCTGCTTCCGTGATGAAGACGCAAGAGCAGACCGCTCACCAGGTGAGTTCTATCAGCTTGATTTTGAAATGGCATTTGCAGAGCAGGACGATGTTTTTGCTGCCGCAGAAGAAATACTCTATGAAACCTTCAAAAAATTCTCAGATAAAGAGGTATCAAAGCCGCCTTTCAGAAGAATACCTTTCGCAGAGGCTATGATAACATACGGCACAGACAAGCCTGACCTCAGAAACCCGCTTCTTATCAAGGATATCAGCCCGATGTTCGAGGAAACAGACTTCGCACCGTTCAGAAAGAAAACTGTACGCAGCATAAATGTTCCGGCAGCCGCTGCACAGTCAAAGAAATGGTTCAAGAACATGGAAGAGTTCGCTCTCTCCATAGGAATGAAAGGTCTCGGCTATGTCAAGGTTCGTGACGACATGACATTTGACGGCCCGATAGACAAGTTCCTCAAGGAAGGCGACAGAGAAAAGCTTATCGAAATAAACGGTTCAAAAGCCGGCGACGTTATCTACTTCATAGCTGACAGCAAGGATATTGCTCCCAAGCTTGCCGGACAGATAAGAACAGAGGTTGCAAAAAGACTCGGACTTATTGACGAGAGCCGCTTTGAGCTTTGCTTCATAACAGATTTCCCGATGTATGAGCTTGATGAAGAAACCGGAAAGGTAATATTCACACACAACCCGTTCTCAATGCCGCAGGGCGGAATGCAGGCACTTCTTGAAAAAGAGCCTACCGATGTACTCGCATATCAGTATGACATCGTATGCAACGGCGTAGAGCTTTCATCAGGTGCTGTAAGAAACCACGACCTTGACATAATGGTAAAGGCATTTGAGATAGCCGGCTACAGTGAGGAAGAGCTTAAAACAAAGTTCAAGTCACTTTACAATGCATTCAAGTACGGTGCACCGCCTCATGCAGGTATGGCTCCGGGCGTTGACAGAATGCTCATGCTCCTTGCCGAAGAAGAAAATATCCGTGAAGTAATAGCTTTCCCGATGAACAGCAATGCTCAGGATCTTCTCTTAGGCTCGCCTACCGAAGTAACGGAACAGCAGCTCCGTGAAGTACACATAAAAATAAGATAATGAATATCCGCTGATCGTTAAATTGAAGTGCAGGCTAAGCACGGAGGTAGTGAAATGAAAGGCTTACCCAGAAGATTATTATCACTATTGTTAACGGCTGTAATAGCCGTAATGTTTTTTGTTCCCGTCATTGTCGTTCATGCGGATAACGATGATATAAAAGACACCGAACAGGACGCAAACATGAACCTTGATGTTGTGTTCGTACTCGACTCCAGCGGCTCAATGCTCGATTCCGATCCCCATAAGGTCGCACTTGATGCTTTCAATCTTTTTGTTGATCTTTGTGATGAAACATGCGGTATCGGCTATGTAGTGTACAGTGAAAAAATAAAGGACTACAGCAACATAATCGATATAAGCAACAAAAGCAATCTCGAAACAATGAAAAAAAAGATATCGAGCATACAGTATGACCCATACGGTGATACGGATATATCCCTCGGTCTTACAAAGGCAATGAATATCCATGATGCCAAAAGAACAGCCGCAAAGGACCGTAAAAAAGTCATAATCCTCCTCAGTGACGGTAACACTCACCTTATAGGTACTGCAAGATCAATGCAGGAATCCCAGAAGGAAATGGAAACAACACTCAATTCCCTGAAGGAAAAAAACATTCCTGTTTATTCCATAGGTCTTAACTACGACAAGACACTTGATAAAAAAGAGCTTGAAAAGATATCCAAAACCACAGGCGGCACTACCTATGAAACAAGTACTTCGGATAAACTGACAGGCATAATATCAGATATATTCAGTAATATATATAAGCTTGACGGTATCCCGAAGGAAATAGTTGACGGTAAAGTAACCATCGAAGTAAAGGACAGCAGTGTTTTCTATGTAAACATAATAATACGCAGTTCATTTACTCTCGAACAGCTTGCGCCTGTAATAACCACACCGGAAGGACGTAAAATATCAGTCACGCCGAACAATAAGCATATAACGGGTACGGGCGGAGAGTTCGAGGCAATAAATATAACCTCCGCAGGAACCTACACGCTGATGAAGCTTATCTACCCAAGAAGCGGAAACTGGATAATATCGCTTAAACAGGCAAATAATGATAACTGTAAGGTAACACAGCTTGATTTCTATTCCGTATATGTAAAGCAGACTATACAGAATATAGCAAATGTCGGTGACACTATACCGATAGAAGCATCACTGAATGACAGGGACGGCGTTATACTTGATGAGGATCTTCTTAAAACCATAAAAATGAAGACCATCATACAGGCATCACCGAGCGGCAAAAAAACAGAGGTCATTCTTGAAAGGGATTTCAACGGCGTATATAAAGGAACTTATACTGCAACAGAACCCGGCGGATACTGGGTAAGTACAACAGCGGAATCCAACAAATTCAAAAAGGAAAGCCATACAGTAAAGCTTGCTATAGGAACAGATTATGTAGAACCGAGCAGTGCATTCACGGAATCCTCTGTTGAAAGTCAGGTTTCCGAAGAATCCCAGGAAGATAACAACGGAAATATGTGGATATTCATATCCGTTCTTATCGCTGTACTTTTAGTCGGCGGAATAATCATAGTGCTGATAATAGCTGCAAAAAACAACAGAAATAATCCTCCTCCGCCGCCAGCACCGGCTCCGGCTCCGGAAAAGCCCCTGCCGGTCAAAAGGGAAGCACCTTTGCCCGCTATGCCGGAAAGAGATGCACAGCTTATTGATTATCAGAAGGTAGAACACGGCAGTCTTGAATCACTCATAAAGAAAGGTCCGGAGGATGCATTCAATATGAGTGCCGATGATTATAAGACGGATGAAGCACTTGAAAAGCTTATCAAAAAGGGCGATGATCCGTTCTCTGTAGTCAAGGAAAGAAAACCTGCACCGAAAAATACATCAAAGCCAGCCAAGTCACCCACTCCAAAGCCGGATAAAAACTCAGGCAGCGGTTTTGCAGGCGACAGCAATTTCGGTATAAAGAAAGATGATGATGCTTTCGGAAGCGGTTTTGCCGGTGATGATGCCGCCGATAACAGCACATCGGGCAGCGGTTTCGCAGGCGACAGCAATTTCGGTATAAAGAAAGACGATGATGCTTTCGGAAGCGGCTTTGCAGGCGACAGTTCAGCCGATGACAGTTCATCGGGCAGCGGTTTCGCAGGCGAAAGCAATTTCGGTATAAAGAAAGATGATGACGTATTCGGAAGCGGTTTTGCAAATGACGATTCATCTGCCGATTTCGGCATAAAAAAGGATGATGACACATTCGGAAGCGGCTTTGCAGGCAACTGATATAAACAGATAATATTTTATTCGGCAGTCGGTATGACCGGCTGCCGATATAAAATAGTCCGTACATTGTTCCGTATTCATTATTTATACAGTGAATAGTGAATAGAGAATAATGTATTTTACATTCTTTATAAAAATAATATGGAGGTCGGGATAATGGTAACAAAGGAAGAAATAATGAAGATCGCTATACTCTCAAAGCTTTTTGTAGCCGATGATGAGATAGACGGTCTTACAAAGGACATGGGCGAGATAATCGCCTTTGCCGATACTATCAATAATGCATCTGACGAGGGGACGGATTTTGATAATATCAATAATCTTTCAAATGTACTTCGTGAAGATGAGGTAGTACCGTCTTATGACAGAGAAAAAATACTTGCAAATGCAAAGGACAGCGATGAAGGCTGTTTCCTTGTCAAGAACATTATGAAGTGATAAAAGGCAGAGGTGAAGAAGATGACAGAAAGCAAAATAGTAAAGCTCCACTCAATGCTCGAAAAAAAGGAAATATCATGCAGAGAGCTTACACAGTCATATATTGACGCTATAGAAAAGGATAACACTCAGCTTAACGCTTATGTTACGGCAACTCCCGACGAGGCACTTAAAACAGCCGATAAGGTCGATGAAAAAATAGCTCAGGGAAAGGATATAGGTCTTCTTGAAGGCATACCAATGACACTCAAGGACAATATCTCAACCGACGGCATACGCACAACATGCTGTTCAAAAATACTCGAGGACTATGTTCCGATATACGACGCTACAGTATGGAAAATACTCAAGGCTCAGAATGCCGTACTTTTAGGAAAAACAAACATGGATGAATTTGCTATGGGTTCATCATGCGAAACATCATATTTCGGCGGTGCAAAAAATCCCCATAACATAAACCATGTTGCCGGCGGCAGCTCAGGCGGTGTTGCGTCGGCAGTCGGCGGAAATATAGCAGTTTACGGTCTTGGCTCGGATACAGGCGGATCTATACGCCAGCCGGCAAGCTTCTGCGGTATAGTCGGACTCAAACCGACATACGGCGCTGTTTCACGTTACGGACTTATCGCCTATGCATCAAGCTTTGACCAGATAGGCCCTATCACAACAAGCGTTGAAGATGCCGCTATAGTTTTTGATGCCGTTTCCGAATACGACACTATGGACTCAACCTCACAGGGCAGAAAAGGCACTCCCGTATACGACACTCTCAGAAATGACATAAAGGGCATGAAAATAGGTATCGCAAGAGAATATCTTGACGGCGTGCGTGATGATGTAAGAAAAGCTGTTGAAACAGCCGCCGATATTTACAGATCACTCGGCGCAGAGATAGTTTATTTCGACCTCCCTGCTCTCAAATACGCTCTCCCCGTTTATTATATCCTTGCCTGTGCGGAAGCATCCTCTAACCTCGGACGTTATGACGGCATACGCTACGGCTATAAAGCAGGCAGCTACAGCGATGTAAATGACATGATAAAGAAAACAAGAAGTACAGGCTTCGGTGATGAAGTAAAGAAAAGAATACTTCTCGGAACATACGTTCTCAGTTCGGGTTATTATGACGCATACTACAAAAAGGCTCAGAACCTCAGAGGTACAATAGTAAACGCATTCAAAAACGCATTCAAGGTATGTGACGTTATACTCGCACCGACAGTTCCGATGACAGCCTTTGAAAACGGTCATGCAGCAAGCGATCCGATAGAAACATATCTCACCGATATTTGCACAGTACCCGTAAATATAGCAGGTCTGCCGGGTATATCCGTACCCTGCGGCTATAATGACAAGGGTATGCCGATAGGTATGCAGCTTATCGGAAACACCTTTGAGGAGTCTAAAATACTCAATGCCGCATGGCAGTACGAAAATGCCGCCGATATATTCAGAGCTGCCGATTTCGGCGTAAAGCTCTGAACGGAAGTGCAGGAAAGGACGAAAAACTATGAAATACGAATTAGTCGCAGGCTTTGAAACACATGTAGAGCTTTCTACAAATACAAAAATATTCTGCTCATGCACAACTCAGTTCGGCGGTGAACCCAACACTCACTGCTGTCCTGTATGCATAGGACTTCCCGGCACACTTCCGAAGCTCAACAAAAGAGTTGTTGAATACGCCATAAAAGCAGGTCTTGCAACAAACTGTGAGATAGCAGAGATATCCAAGATGGACAGAAAAAATTACTGCTATCCAGATCTGCCGAAGGCTTACCAGATATCACAGTTCGACATGCCGCTCTGCAATCACGGCTATATAGAGCTTTCAAACGGCAGAAAAATCCGCATACTCAGAATACACATTGAAGAAGATGCCGGAAAGTTAGTACACAGCCGTGGAAGTACAATGGTAGACTATAACCGGGGCGGTGTTCCGCTTATAGAGATAGTTTCCGAGCCTGATATACGTTCAGTAGATGAAGCTCGTGAATACGTTGAAAAACTCCAGCTTATAATGCGTTATATCGGCGTTTCTGACTGCAAAATGCAGGAAGGCTCAATGCGCTGTGATGTTAATATATCTGTACGTCCTGTCGGCAGCGAAAAGCTCGGCACAAGAACAGAGATAAAGAACATGAACTCTATAAACTTTATCGCAAAGGCTATGGAGTATGAATTCAACAGACAGGTTGATCTTATAGAGAGCGGTGAAAAGGTCGTACAGGAAACTCTCCGCTACGATGACGTTACAAACACAACATCAAGCATGAGAGGTAAAGAGGATGCTAACGATTACCGTTATTTCCGTGATCCCGATCTTGTTACAATAAACGTACCGAAAAACCGTGTTGACGAAATAGCTGCCGCACTTCCCGAACTTCCTTCAAAAAAGCTCGAAAGATATATAAATGAACTCGGACTTCCCGAAAAGGATGCACAGCTGCTTGTAAAATACAGACGTGTAGCGGAATACTTT
>JBGVAQ010000296.1:0-1146 GCA_045224775.1 Acutalibacteraceae bacterium
ACCATAACGAAAAATAACACTCTTTCAATCATCAGCTTTTATGAAAGGCTGGTTTATTTCTCTGACAAAACCGCATTCAGAAATCAAGTTACAGAGTGGTCCTATGCAGAGTTAGCTGAAATGATCAGAAAATACATTGGTACTTTCAGCTTGTTCACAAAAAAATACATATTTCTGAATATTGATAATCCGGTTCTTTTTTGTGCAGCCTTTTTTTCGGTTATAATTTGCGGAAAAGTTGTAGTTTTTGGAGATATTGAAAAATTTGGAGATGACGGAGTAGCCGTAAGTGAAAAGGATCTGAATTCAATCACAGAACAATCAGAAATAATCGATTTATGGAAATTCGCAATTGATACAGAGGCACCTTGCGTTATAATGAGAAGCTCAGGAACAACTTCTGTATCAAAAAATGTCATGCTGTCACAGAAAAATTTAATGACAGAAATAATTACTTTGACAGGACTGAAGCTTTTTACAAAGGATGATATATATCTTCATTTCCTTCCGTTCAGTCATCTTTTTGGTCTTATGGGTGATCTGCTGTTGCCACTCTTTGTTGGAGCAGTTGTATGTTTTGGAAATAAAAGAAGTATTTTTGAAAATATGACTTTCTTTAATCCAACCCAGATGTGTTTGCCACCTGTAGCATTGGATTCAATTATATATCTGATTGATTCTTCAGGATGTAAAGAATCTGTTGTTGGAACATCACTTCACAGAATCATTACTGGTGGAGCGAATATAAAAGAGCATTCTGCGGAAATACTGAAACTGCATGGAATAGATGTTATAAAAGCTTACGGATTAACGGAATGTTCACCATGTATTAGTATTGGTTTTCCTGATGAACAAAAGCACGGAAGCGTTGGTCAGATATTGCCCTGCTGTGATGTAAAAATAATTAGCGGAGAAATAACTGTTGCCGGTGACACAGTCATGGTAGGTTACTGGAATGATCTGGATTCCACGAAAAAAGTTATCAGAGATGGTCGTCTTTATACAGGAGATTTGGGCAGTCTTGACAGTGATGGGTATCTGTATCTTTCTGGCAGAAAAACCAACCTGATAGTATTTGATAATAGCACTAAAATCGTGCCGGAAGAACTTGAAAAAAACAACTTGTCTATTTCTGAAATATCCGAA
>JBGVAQ010000297.1:0-6472 GCA_045224775.1 Acutalibacteraceae bacterium
GAAACGAATGTACCGCCGTAGCTCACAGGAGTTCCGGCTTCTATCGTTTTTACCTGAGCGACAACACTCTTTATCTGCATAGCCTGCTGCAAATCAAGTCTGCCTGCAAGTTTCTGTGAAGGTGAAAGTCCGTAAAGAATTATTCCTGCACGCACACAGTCAAAATGTGCCTGCTTATAGTCGATAACAGCACCGCTGTTTGAGCAGTGAACTATGCTGAATTTACAGCCGTCAGCTTTCAGGCGTTCAACTGCATCAGTAAAACAGCCAAGCTGGTGTAGAGTTGCCTCTCTGCCTTCCTCTGCTTCATCTGAAACGGCAAAATGAGTAAATATTCCCTCACTTACAAGTCCCGACAGTGAGCAGGCTCTTTTTATCTGCTCCAAAGAATCACTGTCACGCATCATATTCTGATACATAAATCCAATACGGCTCATGCCTGTATCAAGCTTTATGTGTATTTTAACATTAACATTCTGTTTTACGGCTTCATCAGAAAGCTCCTTTGCATATTCCTCAGAAAATACCGCCTGACTTATATTATTATCCGCAAGCTCTTTAGCCATGCCTGCAGGTGTAAATCCGAGTATCAGGACAGGAAGTTCAATACCGTTTTCCCTGAGCTGCATAGCCTCCTCTATATTTGAAACCGCAAATCTGTCAGCTCCGATTTTTTCATAGAGTTTTGCAAGGAAAACTGCTCCGTGACCGTAAGCATCCGCCTTTATAACACACATTATTCCGGTCTCGGGTGCAACAGCCTGTCTTATTTTTTTATAATTATTCTTAACGGCGTCGATATCTACCTCTGCCCATGTTCTTCTCAAAAAAGTACTCATTACCGATACCCCTTTGTCTTATAAACAATATATATATTTACAATTACAAACAATTACTGATGATATCATTTTACTCCATATCCCAATAAAAGTCAACACACGAACCAACTGTTCAACATTCATTAAGGCTGCCAAAGGCATAAAACTGCCGCACAGCATTATATCACCTGTGCGGCAGTCAGCTATTAAAAATTCTCACGGCATTTTGCTTAAAAGAATATTTATATTTCCACTGGAAATATATTCGTTCACTCTTCTGACAATAGGATAATCCGTACCGTCCGAAGCTATGTATCCCAGATACTGTGCTGCTCCCTGAGTTTCGCCCAGTATTGCATAACTCAGTCCTGTGTTATAATAATACATCAGCAGCGGATAACCCGTCTGAACAGCCGTTGTATCAAGATCGGATGCACAAAGCTTTGATGATATATTAAGCTGCTCGGCAATACGTTTATCAACGGTGCGAAGCTGTTCGGGTGTCCTTGTGTAAAATTCCACCTCGGATTTTGAATACTCAAAAAGATTCATAAAATCTGTTTTATGTGAAGCAGGAAATCTGTTTGACGTAATACAGCCATACATTTCCGAAAGATAATTTCCTGCATTTGAAAGGTCGCAGTTTTTTTCATCAAAAGACAGCATATGCGAAAAACAAAGATATCTGTACATCGGTACATTCTTTTTTGCTATTATTCTTTTGAATCTGTCAATAAGTATCCTTGCCTCGTCCATTTTTTCATATGCAAGACAACCATATATAGTGTTTGAAAGAGCAAGCACCTTTTTCGCTCCTATGCTTAACTTTATAGTTTTCTTCTGACGCTTGTACCATTTGGCGAAATCATCTCCGAGAGTCGCCATACTCTGAAGATAAAGCTTATGCGAGCCTAACACTGCAAGCATAACACCGCCTGCCGATATCAGCGACAAAAATATCACTATATCAGCATATGACCTGTCCCGTAAAATAAACAGGAATACAGATATTCCGAAAAGTACAAGTGAACTCAGCATCAGAACTGTCGTAGATAAAAATGCAAATACCAATCCATCACCCCATTTCCCGTTTTATGAACCATAAACGGCTGCCTTATCATTGAGTATGGCTTTTTTCAGCTCATCAAGAGAATTGAATTTCATTTCAGGTCTTATGAACGCATCAAAGCTTATCTTCAATCTCTCGCCGTAAAGCTCACGTCCGCTGTATTCGGGCATCCATGTTTCTATAAGTACCTTGTCAGAACCTACCGTCGGCTTTATGCCTATATTGGATATGCCCTTATATATTTTACCGTCAACTTCGACCTCCGATGCATAAGCTCCGAACGGCGGCATTACAAGCCCGTCGGGAAATTCCTGATTCAAAGTCGGAAAACCAAGCTCCCGTCCAAGTCTTCTGCCATGTATAACAGGCAGGGCAAAGCCGTATTTCCTGCCAAGCATGGCATTGGCGGAGGATATATCCCCCGACGCTATACTTTTCCTTATTCTTGTAGAGCTTACAGGCTTGTCACCGTAACAAAGCTGCGGCTGAGTAGTTTCGGTTATACCGTACTTCCGGCAGAGAGTACCGAGTATCTCACCGTTTCCGAGTGCACCGCTGCCAAAATGATAGTTGAACCCGCAGCCTGCATGGACGGCATGAAAACAGCCTATAAGTATATCCCTTACGAATGTTTCCGCATCCATATGTCTTATCTCACGGAAATCTATGAGATATACTCTCTCAACTCCGAGTGATTCAAACTCTGCAAGCTTGTTTTCAAGAGGTATTATATTTTTGGGTGCTTCACCAAGCAATACAAGTCTCGGACTTTGCTGTAATGTAAAAACAGCGGAAACAATTCCGTTATCCTCTGCATATTGTACAGCCTCTTTTATAACGGCTCTGTGTCCCCTGTGTACACCGTCAAAATATCCGAGTGCTGTCGAAGTCCGTTCCGAAGAACGTACAAGCTCTTTGATTATCTCCATCATCATTGTCCTTTATGTACAATTTAACGCTCATCTCTGGTCAAAGCGTTTTCTTACTGTAAGTGACTGCTTTTCCATGTCTGTCATTCCGAGTCCGAGAAACTCACCGTCAAAGCCATATACCCTGAAAAGTTCCCCATCATCTGTATTTTTAATGCTGCTTAATCTTGAAAGCATCAGAGATGCGCCATTCTTAAAGCGGACAGTCTGCTTTTCGCTTATCTTTACACTCCTTAAATGTGCAAAAATACTGTCAACAGGCTTTACAAGACTTTCCGCCTGACCTAATGGCGCAAGCTCACGAAGTTTTTCAAGCGTTATAGCATCATCAAGAGTATATCCGCATGCCCTTGTTCTTCTTAAAGAAGTCATTACACAGCCGCAGCCGAGCAGTCTGCCGATATCGTCACATATCACTCTTATATATGTACCCTTTGAGCAGCTTATTTTAAAGCTGCCGCACTGAGTATTTTCGTCAAAATCTGTAAGCTCCAAAAGACTGACGTTTGCAGGGCGTTCCTCACGCTCTACCTCTATACCTTTTCTTGCAAGCTCATAAAGCCTTACGCCGTCCTTATACACTGCCGAATACATCGGCGGTTTCTGCATTATATCTCCACGAAATTCAGGCAGCACTTTTTCAAGCTGTTCCCTTGTGACCTTTATATCACTTGTTGAAAGTACCTTTCCTGTTATATCAAGTGTGTCGGTAGTCATTCCGAAACGAAATTCTGCGATATATTCCTTATCGGTATCGGGCAAAAGCTCCTGTGCTTTTGTCGCACTTCCCAAAAGTACAGGCAGCACACCCGTTGCCATAGGATCAAGCGTACCTGTATGACCTGTTTTTCTCTCGTGCATACATCCCCTGACTATAGCGATAACGTCAAATGATGTAAAATCTGTCGGCTTGTCTATTATCAATATACCGTTCATAGACTTTCCTCTATAACGCTTTGTGCAGCCTTTACGACCTTCGATTCAGCCTGTTCGACAGTGCCTTCTATCGAGCAGCCCGCAGCAGCCTTATGTCCGCCGCCGCCAAAAACCGAACATATTTTTGAAGCGTCTACTCCCTCAACAGTCCTGAGAGATACCCTGCATATACCGTTATCCTTTTCACGTATAGTTATACCTGCAAGTACGCCTTCTATCTGACGTGGGATAGAAGCTATTCCGTCAGTTTCGCTTTCCTCAACACCTGATATTTCAAGCAGCTTTTTTGTAATAAATACAACAGCTATCCTGTTGTCAAAGTAAAATTTCATAGAGTCAAGTGCAAGTCTTTCAGCTTCTATACGCTCACGGGATTTTGTATCGAACATGATACGGTTTATCATACCCGAATTTGCGCCTTTTTCGATCATATCCGCCGCAATACGCATAGTTGCAGGTGTAACACTTACATACTTGAAGCAGCCTGTATCCGTAGTAAGACCTGTAAATATCGCATCGGCAATACGGCTGTCTATTTCAACGCCCATATCTTCAATAACACATTTGACTATCTCCGCACACGCAGCCGCCGATGGAACTACTACTCCTGCTTCTGCAAAGCCGATATTTGAACCGTGATGATCTATACAAAGTTCAACTTTGTCTTTGAAAATCTCCAACTTACTGCCTAAAAGCTGTGTATCGGCAATATCGACTGAAACGATATGTTCTATATCGAATTCCTGATTTTCAAAATCATCAAGTATATAGGAGTACATTTTATGCGAAACAGCATCAGAACAAAAAGGCTGAGCCTTTTTGCCAAGCTTTCTCAATGCCATGCAAAGTGCATAGGCACAGCCTATGGTATCACCGTCAGGTGATTTATGCATAAGTACTGCTACATTGTCATAAGAAAGAAGCCGCTCAGCCGCTTCCTTTGTTGTTATATTCTTCATTCTTCATTTTCCTCATTTTCGTCAGATGTTGTATAGTGTATATCATTAAGCAGTCTTGAAATATTTGCACTGTACTCTATCGAGTCGGTAGCCTCAAATGCAAGCACAGGTGAATATCGAAGTCTGAGCCTTGTTCCAAGCTCATGGCGTATGAATCCCTGTGCATTTTTAAGTGCCTTGACTGCCTCTTTGGCTGTATCAAGTCCGTTCATCGAGCTGATATATACCTTGCTGTATGAAAGGTCGTGCGCCGTTTCGCATCTTACAACACTTATTATACCGTTATGAAGTCTGGGATCTTTCATTTCCCTGAGTATAGCGGCTATTTCTCTCTGTATATCCTCTGACATTCTGTCTGCTCTGAAATTTGGCATATTTACCTCCGAATAATATTATTACTGCGGCTTTGAAAGCCGTTATTTTCTAACTGTTTTTACCGAATTATAATAGCTTACGGCATCTGTTTCAACAGCACCCAAAAGCCTTTTTTCGATATAATCATAAACATAAACATGTCTTCCGTTAACATTCAGTGCTGCACCGTTTTCGGTATCTTCCCAATTACCGCCGATATTGGCTATAATAAGCATACCAAAATATGCGCTCATATTTCCTGCAATACTGCCTGTTTCGTCAGCAAAAAACTCGTCTTGCACAACACCTCTTGTAAAGGCATCAGTTACCTCCTCAAAAAGCTCCACCGAGCTTTCTGAAAGTCTGAGTGATATTCCGAGCCGTTTGTGTACATAGCGTATAAAATCCAGTCCCTTGCCCAGCATAAGAAGTTCAAGGGTTACAAGATCAGTATTGCCCTTTTTTATAAGCTCAAACTGCCTGTCATAATATTTTTCAAGCTGTTCAAGTCCTGAACTGTAGTCAATAGTCTTGTTTTTTTCGTTATCAAGTCTTTTCATATACTATCACCGCCTTAACGATATTCGTTCCGTATATTATAATAACACATTTTTATAAATTTTCATATAGTTAATTTTATTTTTTTGTAAATAAAAGCTCCCGTCAGCAATATATCTGACGAGAGCCTGCTGCCTAATCTATTTTCTTGTAGAGATAATAAGTATTGAAGCTGTCCTTACGGCTTTCAAAGCTTTCGGAACTTATACATTCATATCTTTCAAAGTCATATTTTTCATTACAGGTTATTATATAATCCATCTTGCCTTCAGCAATGTACTTATCCTGTTCATCAACTGAATACGGTATGTTAAGACCGCAGAAAAATCTCCATTCGGGAACATTCCTCCCGACAGTATAAAAACCGCCGTCAAGAAATTTATAGTTAAGTACAGTCGCATCCTCAGTCTTTGAGATTATATCGTTGAATTTATACTGAGGAAGCTCTTCCTTTGCATAGCTTATCATATAGGTATTCGGGCTTATGAATGCCATAAATCCGATACTTATAAAAAATGCTGCTGCCGCTGATGAATATATTATCATATGGCTGAGTACTTTTTTCTTCTTTGCGGCTAAAAGCTGTACTGTTTTATATATCATAACAAGTCCCATAGGTGCAAATACTGCAAGGATAAATGAATAATAGGTGTATCTTCTTCCGCCTGCATACAAAAACAAAAATGAGAATAAAGATGTACTCAGATAGTATGCAAAAAGCGATTTTGAACGTATAAACAGGTACATCATTCCAAGCACCATACAGAAAAGACATGCTCCGAAATTCCATACAAAACTGAAAAAACCATTATTCAGATTAAGTATAAGATTCATAATGCCGCCGCCGGA
>JBGVAQ010000298.1:0-2426 GCA_045224775.1 Acutalibacteraceae bacterium
ATGAAGGTATCGGCAGACAGCGAAACTTCAGCCCGAAAGCTATACAAACAAGGGATGAGGTGATCTCATGTACATCATGCTCAAGGAACTGGAAACTCCATTCAAGATCAACAAGTTTATCTATGCAACAGATCTGTTTATTCTCGTAGGTTTTGCAGGGCTTGGTGCTGTCCTCCAAGGACTTGTATTTTCAAAATTGCAAGCGGTTTTCTTTATCTTCAATCTGTTGGTTGGCTGTTTTCTGACATCCCCGTCCTTCGCTAACCCGAAAAAACGAAACTTCCAGTCGCTGTTCCTGCTGCTCAGGAGAGTGCAAAACAAAAGAGTATATCACTCTGTTTCTGTGGAACACGGAAGAAGCGAGGTTATGAAACTAAGAGAGAAGCATTATTACAAATATGGTCTGAATTTTCGCATCATTTCAAACATCATTGTACCCGGAGCGGAATCAGCCGGTGTACATCCCTCATGCTCATGTGACAGCCGCATGGCATTTTCGATTGCAGTATCAAGATGAGGCAATAGAATATCGAACAGGTCATCTCTGTTTTTCTTGTAATCTCCATATCCGGCAAGACATTCTGTCAGCTTAGGAAAATACTCAAAGCGATGCAGATTGGACTGCATATAACTGAAATGAAGCAGAAACCACAATTCAATACACTCATTAGACCATATTGCGTGATAAGCGACACCATCTTTTATACTGTAATTTTCGCATAATGCTGCGGGAGCATTGAAACGGTCAACAGGAAAATCATCAAGATCATAAACAAGCCATACATGGCTATAGCCGTTCGGACTTTTTGAAACAAGTGTTCTGGCGTATTCAAACAATCCTGTTGTGTTTTTGCCTGTCCCGATAATCTCCAACTGAATACGATTCTTTTCGCTTCTGTTAATGTGCTCTTTCAGTGACTCAAAATACTGTGGCTCTGTTTTTGTTTCTTCGGTTACAATGAGATTGTAATCCAGTGAGATTTTTCTCTTTTTTCCTTCCCTTTTGTCAGGCCAATTCATTTCACTGTGTTTGGGTGGTTTAAGGCTCATGCTTTTACCTCCCACTCAAGAATTGTTTTCAAATATGGATCAGCTCCGTAACGTCCTTCAAGATACTGCTTATTATACGCTGCCGTGTTGTTGATGTGCTTATCGTCAACCGTTCTGATATCATAAAGAGAATATATCTCGCTTTCACGCTTCTCATTTAAAGCGGCAAACCATATCTCGTCACGCCTGAAAACCGTATTGCTCATCGTTGTCAGGTCATGCGATGTAAATAATAGCTGTGCTCCGTTACGGTTAATATCGGGGTTCTTGAAGAGACAAATGATATATCTCAGCAGCTTGGGATGCAGCTTTGCGTCGAGTTCGTCAACAATCATCAGACGACCTTCGTTCAAAGCAATGATAACATAAGGCAGAACTGAAAACAGCTTCTGCGTTCCGGCAGACTCACCGAGAAAGTTCATCTCATAGCTTTTACCGTCTATTGTCCGATACAAGTAAAGTTCCTTATGCTCATCATCGTATTGATAATCATTGATGTCGATACCCATATCATTCATCAAGCGGAGAATATTACTTTTCTGATCCTTTCCGGAAGATAATAAAAGACTGGTTTCAGATGCAGAATCGGCATAGCTTCTTAAAATGCATGACTCAAACCAACACTGCGCTTCTGCTATCACCGGAATGTTATAGTTTATTGACAAGAATGACAAATACGGCATTTTGGGGTTAACATCCTTATTGATAGACTTTGATCGCAGAGTTGCTCCAAGAGTAATGTCGTCTCTTTCTCTTTCAAAAATGGTAGCAGTCTTTTTACCTGCATAAGTCTTTTTGTAAAGACACTCGTCAATGATTTCTCCGTTTTGAATGGAGATATAGTATCTGAATTCGTTTTCGGATGTTCTGAAAAACAGGTCAAATATGGTAGGTGCATTCTCCGAAATATTATCAAATAGAAACGGCTGATAATACATTGGCTGCTGATAAACTTTCATGCGGTTTTTATCCAGCTTATAGATCGGATCTACCACTAGGGAAATCAAGCAGGCAAGTGCCATTAACAGGTTGGTTTTGCCTCCGCCGTTCGGCCCATAAACAACGCTGACCGGAAGCAGCGAAGAAACCTTTTCTCTCTTGATAAGGGCATCTCCAAATTCAGGTATCGCTGCCGCCTGAAAATCAAGATTTGTTTCATTCTTGTATGACTTAAAGTTTTGAAAAGAAAATCTGACGATCACTGTAATCAACTCCTATCAACCATAGTATATACTATAATTCCGCAAAAACAATCTATATATTTGAAATATAAAAAAATATTTTCTAATCATACATATATATTGAGATTATTGACTGTTAAAAATCATAACTCTCCCGCTGTGTTTTCAATAAATACAGCAGAAAAGTCATTGACA
>JBGVAQ010000299.1:0-2403 GCA_045224775.1 Acutalibacteraceae bacterium
ATGCCGCAAAGCGTTACGGTCTTGAAATAATACTCAGGGATTTCCGCAACGATCCCCACAACAAAACAAGATTTATAGTCATATCCAAAAAGCTGTATATAGAGGACAGTGCCGACAAAATAAGTCTTTGCTTTGCACTTCCTCATGTAACGGGTTCTCTCTATAACGTACTTTGCAGATTTGCTGTAAACGGGTTAAACCTTACAAAAATAGAGTCCCGTCCGAAACCGGGAACAGAGTTTGAATATCTCTTTTATCTTGATTTTGACGGCACTACAAAAAGTGATGCTATAATATCGCTTATATGTGCGCTTTCAAACGAGCTTACAGAATTTTCTTTCTTGGGCAACTATCACTACAAAATGGATTCATAAATATCCTTAACAGTCCGTCAGATTCAGACG
Organism: Acutalibacteraceae bacterium; assembly: GCA_045224775.1. Taxonomy (GTDB): domain Bacteria; phylum Bacillota; class Clostridia; order Oscillospirales; family Acutalibacteraceae; genus UBA1213. Next base: position 405 of record JBGVAQ010000299.1, read on the forward strand.
GGCTGTTTTTATATATAAAAGCCGTCCTCATACGGCTGACCTGTCAGAAGAAGTACGGCACATACGGCAAGTACGATAAACGGGGGCAAATCTCCGTCAGAAAACAGCTTTATCTCACACGGTTCTATAATATCACCGTCAAGTGTGCGTATGTTCCTTTGCAGGCTTACAAGCCTGTATTCATCCGTTATGCATGATATGCTCAGCGTGTCACGTTCCGACATGGAACAGCCTATCACACAGCTCTCCGTACTGTTAAGTGATCTTACAGCCGCTTTGTTTGAACTGTCTGTTATACATACAACCTTTTTTATCGTGCATTTTTCGTCAGGCTCGGTATATCCGTCACCGAATATAATTATACCGTCAGCATCAATCATTCTGATTTTATCCGTACACGTTATGCAAAACACAGGATTTTCCGATGTAGTGTATATACATTCACTGTCACTTACAAATACACCGCCGATTTTTCTACATGCTGAAATTATCGTATCTGTAAGCTTTTTATCACGGCTGTCACCGCAGATTATTATATTTTTCAATGACATCTCTCCCGATAAGTAAACAATGCTGATATGATTATTGTTCGGAAATCGTTATTTATTCATTATTCTATTGATTTTTATTAACAAACATGTGTATAATATTATACATCGGAATTATATTATCAAAAAATGGAGAAAACAAAAATGAAAATCAAAAAAATTATCTCGGCAGCACTGTCAGTTATAATTGCTGCGACTGTCATAGGTACAGGACTTCCTTTGATGAATGTCCCATGTACTGTCAGCGTGAGTGCGGCGTACTTTCAGCCGAAAAACTGCTCTGATGAGTTTGCAGACTCGGAATATTACACAAAACTTGAACAGGCTCTTGAAGAAAGCTCAGATTCCACCGTTATGGAAAGAGCGCTCGCAGTTGCACTATCTCAGGACGGCTACAAGAATTACGCTCTTGACGGAGTAGATGTAAACAGGGCAAGGAATGAAGGAAAGCTCTGGACAGGTGTTATACAGCGTGATAACTACAACGAAACCGGCAACACTGAATATACACGCTGGATACAAAGCTATGTTCTGGGCAGTAATGCGATATACAGCGACCTTGACTGGTGCGCCATATTTATGAGCTGGTGCATGTATCAGGCAGGCTATTATTCAAGTGATGAACTCAAAAGGTTCTATTACTCATATTGTGCCGATCCACGTCTTGAATCAAGCTATTACTCGTGGATAGAGTCATTCAACCTTGACCAGCATGATGTATGGTACACACCGCTTGCATATAAAAAGCTTGACGCATACAGCGGCTGGAACGAATATTTCAATACGAATATAGATCCGTATGATCTGCCTTATAAACCCGGCGGACTTCTGTTTTTCGGCTGGGACGGTGACGGCAGATATTTCGACCATGTAGGCATGGTAATAAGCTTTGATAAGGAATCGCATATTCTTAAATATATCAGCGGAAATGATGACGGACAGGTACGCATCAGGGAGTATGACTTCGAGGATACGACCTATAAAAAGAAGCCCAAAATAAAGAACTACAACCGAATACTTGCCTATGCTGAATACGACTCCATCGAAAACCTCACACCGAAAAGCATAGAGATATCACAGACAAGCTTTGAATGTGAGCGCAACAACAATGAGGGCGTAACAATAGAAACAAACTCGGATTCAAAGACTGTCCTTATCAAGAAGAACGGCAATATGATAGCATCTCACCTCAATGAAACGGCAACTATAAACAACGGTACAATCTTCATAACCGAAGAAGTTATAAACTCACTCGACAAGGGTGAAAATAAACTGAACGTAATACTTGAGGACAATGCCTTTGCAATAACCGTTACTGTCAGCGATCCTGCAAAGAAAGTTCTCAAAGCCGAAAAATCCGAGCTTGAATGGGACAGGGCATCTGCTGCCGGACTTACAATAAAAACAAATTCGTCCTCTGACCTTATAGATATACTCAGGGATAATGAACG
>JBGVAQ010000300.1:0-4828 GCA_045224775.1 Acutalibacteraceae bacterium
AATCACCGGCGGCAGGAAACCCAATTGAATTAAAAGAAGGAATGGAGCCTTTGGTGACTCGCAGAGATCCTCAGGTGCCGGACGGATACCATCCGCTGACGCTGATCACCGGCTCGGCAGCGGCGAACGTCAACGATGCGAAGGTTGACGGAGATACCAATTCCAAGCCGCTTTATGCGTTCATACTGGGAAAAAATAATGGAAAAACCTCCGGTAATATCGTTGAAGACGACGGAACATATATCACAAAGGTTCGCTTTTCCCATTCTGCTAAACAGGATGATGCGATCAATGCACTCAAAAAAGCAAATTACCAGTATTATGACGTGAACCTCACGCCCTACGATGGATATACCTATCTCGGCTATCAGCTCGGAAGTGCTGCAAACGCCCTGACGGATATCCGCCTCGCCAACAATGGTGCAAATACAATCGCATTCGGTGACGCAAACTACGGCAAAATGGGTCTGGACGGCGGCGAGACAACGCCGGACGGAATGGCACTCTACGCCACCACCTCAAAAGCCGCAGGCACACCGATCGTTTCTGTTTCAATCAAATATAAGCGTCAGGAACCGGGCAGCGGATTTGAGCCGGTATGTTTGTTCAGCGGCGGAAACGCTGTGGATATCGGTTCTAAATGGAAAGATAATCTCATTAGCTCGGGTTCGGACAATGACACAGGTTACTTCCTTGTTAACGGTAGTAATAGCATTAAATCTTATGAAACCACAACAAAGTCTTATTCTTATGAATATATGAGTCAGGAAGATCCGGTCAACGGCATTTATATCTACTTCCAGCCGAAGGAGCAATTCAAATCCACTGACGAAAACGGAAATCCAACACAACGCTATATCTCCGGCTTCTCCTACTTCCTCGCAGGTGACAAGGAAACAGACAAAGACAATAACAAATACGGCACAAACTGTGAATTTATGCAGACTTTCGCTAAGGAAAACGGCTTTGAGCTTCTGAAAGACTCAAAAGGCGAAGCCTTCCGCGTGATGTCGGATGAGGCGGGCGAAATGACGCATGCAACTAAATGGCGTGATGTGGGCGGCTATCCGGTTGACACCTACAACTTCGATCAGGTTCACAGCGTTTCAAACAATATCGTTGTGGCAGACGGAGATGGTGGTATATTAGGAGGTTTTCGTCCTACTACAACCAATTTGAATAAATGGTACACTCGTGAGGGAACAAAGATGATATACCATACCGCAATGTATTTCGGTGTGTCATACACATATAATCCCTACCGGGCTATCACAGGTATCTCAGGGCTTATAACGCCTTATACCGAAAGGAACGACCAGATCAAATTCACCGGCATGAAAACGCCGGCAGGCAGCTTTCTGGCTGCAAACGTCAGCATTCAGGGCTGTCCCATCACCTCGGCAGGCATCACTGCGGGATATTATAACCCACTTACTATGGTTTTCCCTCTCTATACCAACTATGAGGCAAAACAGCACTCTGACCTTAGCTGGACGACAGATAAAGATATGGAAGTGCTTTCGCACTATCTCATGACCTCCGGTCCGCGTGAAGGAGTTTTTCCTCTGAAAGAGGAGGATATCGCCTTTAGTATGCAGGAGAATCCGGAGAAGATGGAAGGTTATGTGCCGCTTTGCGACCTGCGCACCCCCGGCGACTACAACCATCCGATGAACCTTGCACTTGATACCACAAATAAAGGCTCCAAATACCTTTATCTCTACCTGAAGGCAGGTGCCGGCGGAAGAGTGGAAAACGATATTGCGGCTCCTCAGACAAACGTGTATACGAAGAAGGATTATGTTGCGGCAATATTCTGCGGCGTGGGCAAGACACCGGAGGCGGCGATTGCCAATCTTTACTCCAACGCCGTCACCATGTGGCCGAACATAGCGGCGGGGCACAAAGATATCTCCGCACACCCGATGGTAACGGAATTTGACGAGATCATTCCCGTTGACCTCTCATCCGAGCATCCGTGGTACGACCTGCACCTTAATGATACCAACATAAAGAGCCTGAAAAACGGCGTGTGGGTGCGAGGAAACGAGATGGCATACTATCGTTGGGAAGGACACGATTTTGAAGAAAAGAAAACAATTGATGAATACGAAAAGGACTGGAAATGCGCCTATATTGGCGTTGTGCGCACCTCGAAAAGCAGTAACAAAGAAGAAGCTGCATACGGTGTTCTGAAATACTATTCGGATTCTGACACCGCACCGGGCACGCTCAACTGCGAAGGCACCGAGTGTTACCGTGCCGGCGGTCCGGTCAATTCCAAGGAAGGAAAGTACTTCCTTTATTACACCACAAATAAGGGTACTGCAAGCTATCAGGCACCTGTCACGAGTATTGATATCAGCGATGAGATCTTCATTAACGGCTATAACACGTCGTTTACCGTAAGCGAATCGGACCGCACGAACAACAAGCTGCCGGCATACGGTAAGCTGCGTATGCGCACGGATGAATACAAATACATCCATCTGGGCTATAAACGCAAGGATCTTCCGTATTATGAAGCGCTGTATCTTGGTGTGGGTGATACGAAGGAGGAAGCATTCGTCGATATGATCGGCACGACCAACGCCTACGCCGCTGTAGATGTCAACTGTAACTATAATTCCTTCTCCAAAAAATGGATCGTCATAGGGTACAGGCGAACGAGCAACAAAAGGAACGCAATACGCGACATTTTTCTGTATCAGGGAGAAAAGCCGTATAAGGATGAGAATGATGATAATAAAAATACGGAGCAGATTCGCATACAGGGCTGCTATACGGCGAAAGGCAGCGGCAAGAATATGACCTTCAGCGAAATAAAGGACGGTGTAAAATATAAGCTTGTAAAGCACAATCTGAAATCCGGTGCCGAGGTCTTGTCGCTGAACGAAGGCAACGGCGAAGGAACAGGACTTTATCTCTATTATACGACGACTGCGTTCTACAGGGATAAAGGGGCTGAATACGAAGTGACTCCCATCACGAATATCTGCTTTGCATATGGCGATATATCCCCGAGGCATGCGACCACACAAGATCAGGCGCGCATCTTTGAGCGTTCTTATTACGGATCAGCGCAGTTTAATATCGAAGACTATACAGATCCCGTCTGGGAATGCGTGCTGGGCGTCAGCGGCTCGCAGAAAAACTGGACGCCGACAGGCGATGGGGCGAGCAGGTTCTCGCTGAATCAGGGCGTTCGTCCGGGTATGAACGGCAACGGCTGGGAAGCCTACGACAACCGAGTTTATATGTATGTGGACAGGGCGGAGACCGGCGCAAAAACGGCTTATCAGGTTCGCAAAAACTGCGTTCTTCCGGAGTTCGGCTATTACAGCCCCACAAGCACGTTCGGATATATCAAACAGGTTGCATGATCACTGAATGATGAACAAAAAAATGAGCCGTGATATCAAGCGGCATTCAAAATCAATTTATAAAAGGAGCATATCAAAATGAAAAGACCATTACACATGAAACTGTTGTCCATGCTGTTGGTGCTTGTTATGACGGTAAGCGTGTTTACCGTTAGTGTAAGCGCAGCGGAAGACAGCAAAGAAAAATATCTCAAGGATGTATTTATCGCATACGGCGAGAAAAAGGAAGATGCGGAAAAATGGCTGAGGGACAACGGCTGGGAGCCTGTTGCCGACCTCAACGAAGGAAAGACCTCCAATGCTACGGGCTTCAAGAACGCCGTTGCGGTGCTTGGCATCAAACGCACCTCGAACCCGAATGAAGCCATTACCGATATGGCGGTAATGAACATGAAGGGTGGCTACAGCTTCGACGATTACGAAAGCATTGTCAAGCAGAAGAAGACGGATATAGACGAGTTTATCAACACTTTTATCCCTGTACTTGAGGAGTACCGCACAAACTATAACGGTAAGGGCAGCAAGGGCGGAAAGAAGCGTGCCCAGATGGCTCATGATCTCCTCAATAAATTCTTTGACGGCGAACCGAACGGCGAATACGCTGTAAACGATACGGGTAAGCCTCTGGGCGATCTGTTCCTGAACAAAACAAAGACCGAGATCGGTGACGAAGCGTACAACAAGCTTTCTAAGGAAGAAAAGCTGAATGTTGCCGATCTGCAGCAGATCATTCTCGAAAGTTCAGGTCCCGCCGTCCAGATCATTGAGCAGACACTGGCTCTGGCAACCGATACCGCCGAAAACTCGTGGCTTGACCGTCTTGACGGTCTGACCGGCGAGGCGCTTGTAGAGCGTATTGCAGAGTTTGCACCTGAAGCGGAAGGACAGGATCTCGCTCCCTCAGCCGCAATGAGTCTTTTAGCAGCGCATTTCGAGGACTATGCAAAGCAGCTTGCCAGCGAATGAATCGATATTCACGAGAATATTCTTTGGTTTGAACAATACTGCGATGATAACGGACTCTGGCAGGATAAAGACAGCGGTAAGCTCGACGATGCCAAATTGGAACAATACTTCAATGATCTGAACAAAGAGGACGAAGACCGTTACGACACGGAGTTTAATAGGTTCAATAATGTTTTTCTGTATTATTACAAACTGAAGGATGTTGCTTATTCGGGAGAATGGGGCGAAACATTGTTTGACTTCTTCCGTCCCGAAGATGAAAATGCAGATTACAGCGAAGAATTCGATTATTTTGCACCGCTTGCGGCGGCACTCTCAGACGGACAGCGTGCGGCACTTGAATTTATCAGCCTTACCGCCCTGTTAAAATTCGGTGCAGACAGCGATTCCGTAATGGAAGCTGACTTCCCGTCAGTTGATTCTATGTTCAAGGACGAGGACGAAAAGAAACGCAGCAGCATTTCTATTTATAGTGGTAT
>JBGVAQ010000301.1:0-2849 GCA_045224775.1 Acutalibacteraceae bacterium
AGAAGGTCACAAGCTCCCTTTCTGCAAGTGTAAGTCCGCCACGGGTGTAGTAATCTCCGAAGCAGTTATCCGCCAGCCAATAGTTTATATGTCTGCTGTCAGCTGAGCCGCTTTTATAGAATTCCCTCATTCCTTCTCCGAAAATATCCACCTGTGCCTGAGTGCCTGCAACTCTGCGGTTTTTCGGATTAACTCCGTCATCCTCTGCATCTGCGTCAGTCGTTGACTGCGATGGAAGCGGAAGCGCTATTCCCTTTTCTTCAAAAATCTCATTGACCGCTTTCAGGAAAGGTAATACTCTGCCGATGCCAAGATAGGCTACCGCCTGATAAACAATTTCTTTGATCTGAACCGGTGTTACCCCGAACTCCATTGCTGCCGGAACCATCGCTTTGAATTCATCAATTCCCTGACAGCCCAGAAGCACCGCAAGGATCGCCATATACCTTGTCACATCGCTTATAGGCTGCTGTCCCTCGGAAAGCGGCATGTGCAGCACTTCATCAAAAGAAAAATTATCAAACCTTTCAATGAACTCCGGGTCGGTCGTCAGGAACTTCGATACATAGCCCGGAAACATCTTCTCGTGGTAGTCCTGTGCAAACTTTGTAATAGCCATAGCCTGCCTCCTTATTCCGTTACATCAGTAGAAGCCGCAAGTTCAGTCTGTGTTTTGTAATCTGCAAGGCGTGTTTCAAGTCTTTCAATGGTTGCTTTCAGAGCCTGTGAGCCGTAAACCTGACGAAGCGGAGCCGGTTCAATATCCACACTTTCGATCATTCTTGCCGCCATCTTTACCGGATCACCGGGGGCAAGTCCTTTCTTTGGGTCAAGCATATTCAGAAAACCGTGTACATGGTCATACTCCGGCATCAGGTCTGCTACATGAGCGCTGCCATATCTGAACTCCGTTCTTGCTCCGCCCGGCTCAACGATGGTGATACCGATGTTGTATTTTGCGACCTCCTGCGCTACGGACTCGCAGAAGCCCTCAACTCCGAATTTTGTTGCATGGTACATGGAATTTGACGGGAAAGCCACCTGTCCGCCATAGGATGAAAGCTGAATGATGCGTCCGCCGCCCTGTTTTCTGAGATAGGGAAGGCTGTCGTGAATTATCATGATCGGAGCCGTCAGATTCGTAGCGAGAATTTTGTTTATGTTCTCGTAGTCAAGTTCCTCAGCCGCACCGAAAAGCCCATATCCTGCATTATTGACTACAACGTCTATCCTTCCGTGCTTTTCAAACATCTCGGGAATAAAGCTGTGGATGCGTTCTATATCAGTAACATCAAGTATCTGACAATCGAAGGTATCGGGATATTCTGCGATCAGTTCCTCCACCTTTTTTGTATTCCTGACTGTTCCGATGACCGTATCACCCTTTTTCAGAAGCTGCTTTGTCATCTCATTTCCGAAGCCGCTTGATACGCCTGTTATCAACCATGTTCCTGACATTTGTAATACCTCCTTAAAGCCTGTTATATTCTTCATCGCTGACCGGCTCGCACCACTCTGTCGAGCATTCCTCATCGGGCACTTCTATGGCAATATGCGAAAACCACTCGTCCTTCTTTGCTCCGTGCCAGTGCTTTACATTGGCAGGAATGACGATTACCGATCCGGGTTTTAATTCTACCGCAGCCTTGCATTACTCCTGATACCAACCGCTTCCGGCTGTGCATATCAAAAGCTGACCGCCTGCTGTTTTTGCATGATGGATATGCCAGTTGTTGCGACAGCCGGGCTCGAATGTCACATTGAACGGAACAAGCGCTGCCTCCTTCGGGTCGGCAAGGGGATTGAGATAGGAATTGCCTATAAAATACTGTGCGAATGCTGTATTCGGACTGCCTTGCCCGAAAATATTCTGCTTGTCAAACTGTTCTTTATTCATGCTTTTATACCTCCTTAATTAATAACCAAATCCCGAAAGCCAGCTGTTGACGCTTTCTTTTACACTGTCCTGATTATTCTGTGCGTCCGTTCCTGCTATGGCAAGTCCTGTGCCTATCGTACTGTCAGGACAAGCACCTGAGAGCTTACTGTCAAACCCCGACAAACCGCTTCCGGCATGAGTGGAAAAGGGTATCAGTGTTTTCCCTGCAAGCGCATCCCTGTTTCCTTCAAAGAATGTGTACATAATCATGGCCAGTCGCCCCACCATACCGGTGCACCGATAAAGACTGTATCATACTTTGACAGATCGGGTACTGTCCCCTTTATTTCAGGTCTTGCGTTATCGTTGAGTTCCTGCTTTGCGATATCTGTGAGTGCATCGTAGGTATAAGGGTAATAGTCCTCCTTTGGAAGTATCTCAAAGCTGTCTGCACCTGTTTTCTCTGCAATCATTTCAGCAACAATGGCGGTGTTGCCCTTGTCGATATTGCCGACACCATACTGCTCGCCGGTTCTCGAAAAATAGACAACCAATGTCTTTGTGCTGTCAGAAGTGTTATTGTCAGCCGATACATTCGCTTCACTTTTTGAAACGGCAGATTTGTCGTCCTGTTTTGAAGTATCAGATTTATCGCTCTGTGACACTGCGGATGAACTCTTTTCGACTGCCGTACTTTCTTTACTGCCCGAAGCCTGACAACCGCCAAGCATGAAAAGACATACGATCAGGATCACGGTCAATAGTAGTTTTTTCATATTCTGCACCTCCGTATATTAAAAAACGTGAGCTCGATGAAAACAGTATTGGCAAAGAACAGTTTGACCCCCCATTAAATACCATCGTTTTTTGAATCAACATATTGATACAGCCTGTTTTACCTTACCGGTTTTCATCGAACTCATGTTATCATTATTTTATTTGATTCTCGTCAAAACATCAATCTAAAATA
>JBGVAQ010000302.1:0-1915 GCA_045224775.1 Acutalibacteraceae bacterium
AAAGAGGTTTTCATCTGTTGAATAGCCGCTGAATGAAAGATATGTGTCACCACGCCCTCGGTAATAGCTGTACAAAGTATCGTTTTCACCGCTTCCGTAATATTTTTCCAGAAGCTTATATATCAGCATTGTCCGTATATTATTGGCCTCTGCAGTCTGACAGCAGCCCATAAATGTCAGTACACCATCAGGAATATTTTTATTTTCATGTCCGTTTATTGGCGGACTATTGCTTTTTTCCTTTTTTAGAGCCGTTATTCCTACAAAGCCATTTTTTATATTCTGGTGTATTCGTTCATTTTCGATGTCAAATGCTTTTTTATCCAGTTTATTCGCTCGCTTGCCTGTCAGGCTTTCTAATATCTTCTTGCTGATATTGGCGGATTTTAAGCTGATATTGTAAAAATTCTCGTATTCCTCATATGATGGAAGACTGAAATTTTCAGTTATTTCAGAAAAAAGTGAATTTATTCTGCTAAGTTCAACCGAATCATCGCCTATGCCTTTGCAATAAAGCATATCTCCCTTAAAATCAGCACTGTACTTTGCCGACCACGAACATACAAGATCATTGTCATAAAATTTTCTTTCCAGTGCCTTTTTATTTCTGGTTATACCGCACTGCATGACCAGTGGATCGGTAACTCCTTTGAAACTTCTGAAATACATACCATTCTGTGTTAAGTATCTCATACTTACTCCTCCTTGAACATTTCAAGTACATCTTCAAGGTGATTCTTTTTTATCCATTCACAGCACATATTGTCAGTTTTGTTCTTTTCAATGCCCTTTATATAGCATCCGGCACAGCTCTGAAGATATTTACATTCAGGATCGCAACCGTTACGGACATCAGGAGGAATTATCTCCTGTAATCTTCTTACCCTCGGCTTATCAAATATGTCTGTAAAATCCTCTTTAAATATATTTCCGATAAATTTAAGCTTTGGTGAAAGAGGACATGGTCTTATATTACCGTCTGCACCGATAACTATTGAACGTGAGCCAGCGCCACAATTCTGATGCAGCTTCATTTCAGATTTATCTTCTTCCTTTACTATCGGAATGATATCTTTATAGGCGTTTATAGTATCAAATAAGTAGCGATCATACTCATAACCGTTTATTACGCCCTTTTCCTTGTTAAACTCTGCGCCTCTTCCAAAATCTTCAATAAAATTGAAACTGAATATGGAAGCACCAAGTGAAACTGCCAGATCAGCAAGTTTATCAATAGTCCACATATTGTCCTTTGATATGCTTGATGCCATTCGCACCTTGATTCCCCTTGACGAAAGAAGCTTTATAGTATTGCATGATGCCTGCCATGCACCTTTCATACCTCTGAAATTATCATGTGTATCAGGATCAACTGAGTCAATTGAAACATTTACTACTGTTCTGTCCTTGTGAGCTTCTATAAGATCAAGCACCTCACCTGTCATAACAGTTCCGTTTGTCAGAACACCAACCATAGCAAATTTTTGATAACAAAGCTTAAGAATATCAGTTACCCTCGGATGCATGAAAATTTCTCCGCCGGTGATCTCAACATTTATTACATTGTTGGCCACAAGCTCATCTACAAGCTTCTTAAAAACATCATACTCTATCATTGATGTCTTGCATATTCCTGCTTCAAGATAACAATGTTTGCATTTTAGGTTGCACTTTTCTGTTATCTCTATTGTTGCGTGCATCGGAGAAATTCTGTCATTTGATCCCTGATGTATCAGTTTACTGTCTGTTGTGGGCGTATCAGAAAGCTTTAATGCCTGTTTCTGTATCATCTCCATGATAAATGCAGCTATCCAGCCCTTGTTTTTCTCATATTCAAGATTGTATGCTGTGCAGAAATTTCTGATAAAATCACTGATAGTACTTGAGCCGTCTATCTTTTCCATTATCTTCTTTC
>JBGVAQ010000303.1:0-2162 GCA_045224775.1 Acutalibacteraceae bacterium
ATTCTCCGCAGGGTATGCCCTTGTCCGGTGCAATATCCGTTTGTTACGGTGACAGAGTAAGCTATGTCTATGGTGCGTCAACGGTAAAGCAGAGAAACCTCATGCCGAATTATCTGATGCAGTGGCAGATGATAAGCTGGGCGATAGAATCCGGCTGCCGTATATACGACTTTATGGGTATTCCGCATTTTGAGGATGAAAGCCATCCGAACTACGGTGTGTATCGTTTCAAAAAAGGCTTTAACGGAACGGCGGTCAAATATGCAGGAGAGTTTGATCTGATTTTTTCCGAACAAAAATATAGATTAGCGAGAAATATTCTCAGAATGAAAGGATATAAGAAAATATGAAGAAAGGAGCAGATAGTATGGTGTTGTACATTATAAAAATCGTCAAGGATTTCTTTCTTTTCGTTTGCTTAATTTTTGCTTTCAGTGGTTGCAGAATACAAGATTACAATATTATTTCCGATCATAATGAAAACAATATCTCGGATGCTCCTATCAGGTCAAATGAAAGCTTGTATTATCCTAAAAGAATAATCAATTTAACTCCTGTTTGTCAGTATCCTGAATTACCGACAGGCTGTGAAGTGACAGCTCTTGCAACTGTATTACAATATTATGGTTTTAGTGCTGATAAATGTGATCTGGCAGATAATTATCTTGATAAAGGTGCGGTCGGAACTGTTGACTTTCATACGACATTTGTAGGTGATCCAAGAAGTGATTATTCCTATGGCTGCTATGCACCTGCAATAGTTAAAGCAGCAAACAAGTATCTTTATGAACAAGACAAAGAACTGAAAGCCTATGATATAACCGGAACAGATTTTGAAGAGCTTTTCTCATATACTGATAAAAGCATTCCCGTTCTTGTGTGGTGTACCATTGATCTGAAACCGGGACACTATACTGCAACCTGGAATATTGACAGCAAGAACATTACATGGTACGCAAGTGAGCATTGCATGGTTTTGTTGGGACAGGAAGGAGATCATGTCTATACCGCCGATCCGACAACAGGCACGATTGAAACCTATCCTAAAAAGCTGATGGAAACAAGATATAAGGAACTGTTTGAACAAGCGGTAATAATATATTAACAGATTGAAACGACATTGGCTAATACCTGTGTCGTTTTTACAACTATTTTACATCGCCCATATTTATAAAACTCCGCTCAGGGTGTATAATTAAAGCTGAATAAACACTTACGGAGGAAACAATGGCTGAAATACTGATCGTTGAAGATGACGAAAATATAGCAAAAATGATAAGCATTACGCTTTCTATGGAGGGTCACAGCTTCGATGTATGCTATGACGGTCTGACCGCAGAGAAAATGATCGGACAAAAAGCGTATGATGTAATACTTTTGGATATAATGCTGCCCGGACAGAGCGGCTTTGAGCTGCTGTCAAAAATCAAGCCTGAAAACGGAGCGGTTATCTTTCTGACAGCTTTGCAGGATGTCAGCGACAAGGTGAAGGGACTGAAACTCGGTGCGGAGGATTATATTGTCAAGCCCTTTGAGCCGATAGAACTGCTTGCCCGTATCGAAGTTGTTTTGCGAAGGCAGAATAAGGCAGGAACGGTTTTCCGCTATGGAGATATTGAAGCGGACGAAAACAGACACACCGTAACAAAAGGCGGTCAGCCTGTCACCCTGACACCAAAAGAATTTGAGCTGCTGATATTCTTCATGCGGCATAAGGGCATAGCACTGACAAGAGAAAAGATACTTTACGGAGTGTGGGGGTATCAGTTTATGGGAGAAACAAGAACGGTTGACGCTCATGTGCAGCAGATAAGAAAAAAGCTCTCTCTGCAAAACAGTATCGTTACCATACCGAAGGTAGGTTATCGTTTGGAAACGGGTGATCTGAAATGAAGCTGTGGTTCAAGCTGTTTATTTCCTCTGTTTTGATCGTCATTACGGCTGTGAATGTCACAATGACATGGATGCTGTCAACCAATCTGTCGGCTATGCTTGCAAACGAAAGAGAAAATGCTGCCGTTCATCACGAATACCTGTGTACGCTGATAAAGGATGCTGTGGCTTATGAACGACTCAGTACAGACGCATTTATGGTGACAGAGGACGAAATAGCAAATATAGCAGAAAAGATATTTATGGCTCAGCTCCGTGAAGGCAACAGT
>JBGVAQ010000304.1:0-15322 GCA_045224775.1 Acutalibacteraceae bacterium
ACAACTGAATACATAACACAAGCGAAAATACAACGGTATCATAACAGTTTTGCCACGACACCAAACTTCATTGGTCGAGCGAGCCAACAGAGCACCATTCTGTTGCTACCTTGACTACTTGGTAAGGCTTGCAAACCTGTTTAATACGATGTGGTGAAACCACCGGCGAGTACCCGACAGCACCCAACATCAGGATAAGATAACTCGTGTTATTGAAGATAATCTTGGCAGAGATTATCTTCTGATAGTTACACAAGATTTTATGTATCTATCAGAGGATAATCCTGAATACAACTATAAGGCAAGAAACCCTGATAATTTCTTGCCTTTTCGTCGTAAATGAGAGAGCTGATAACCAGATTCGAACTGGTGACCTCATCCTTACCAAGGATGCGCTCTGCCGACTGAGCTATACCAGCATAATAAATGAACTCTCTCATAAGAGAGAGTTCAGATGGCGATCCGGAACGGGATCGAACCGTCGACCTCTAGCGTGACAGGCTAGCGTTCTAACCAGCTGAACTACCGGACCAAACTGCTTGATAATAATAACATATATATGGTGATTTGTCAATAGGTTTTTGAAAATATTTTATAAAAACATAGAGTAACGGCATGGCATACCTTTATGAAGTAATGCCATGCCGAAGATGGATAATTATGATTTTTGAAATTTAAAAGTCCTCGCCATAGTCATTAAAATCGTGAGGATCGGGATGACCTGCATCAACAAGCTCACTCTGACGCATTTTCATGCGGAAGCGATCTTTTTCTATAGCTTCGGAAAGCTCCTCCTTGAAATCACGAGAATGCTTTATGTTCTTTATAAGAAGAACAGGAGTAGTATTGTCGTGGGCATGTACTTTTATAGAGCCCATGCCGAAAAGCTTCTGAAACAGAGTTCTTGAATATGTCAGATCGGTTATTCTGTAGAGAAGTATCTCATTTTCCACACTGTTGAAAAGACCTTTTTGTATTACGAGCTTTTTAGGTTTTAATGTATAGACGGTAAATGTCCATGGGATTCCTAAAAATCCCCAGCACTTGCGTTCTTTCCTGATTATTATTGAATTAGGGTTTACACGCTCATTAACTTCATTATAGCCATCTATTTCATCTATATTATCGTTATTCTGCATTTTATTTGCCATATTCATCCCCTCCTGATATAGTTGTCATTAATCGCCGAAGCAAATGCCGATATTCTTTGCAGCTTTTATAACCTTGCTGTCAGTCGGAACGGCCTTGAGCTTTCCTGCTACCTCACTGAGCGGTACAGGAACTATCTTTCCGTTGACCATGCCTGTCATAAAGCCGTATTTTTCTTTGATTATGAATTGTGCTGCTGCTGCACCGAAAAGTGTAGTGATAAATCTGTCGTAAGCATCAGGACTTCCGCCTCTCTGGAAATGTCCGGGAACGGTAACTCTTGTTTCCTGACCTGTAGCTTCCTCTATTTCATGTGCTATCTTGTATGATATTGAAGGATACATAAGGCTAGACATAGCTTCCTTTTTCTTTTTCTTCGGGAGCTTTGCTATCTCATCGGAAACAGCACCCTCTGCAACTGCAAGTATGGAGAAAGTCTTCCCGTTCTTTGTGCGTGTTTTTATACAGTCTATTACTTTGTCAATGTTGTATGGTATTTCGGGTATGAGTATAACATCGGCACCGCCTGCGATGCCTGCATGGAGGGTAAGCCAGCCTGCTTTATGTCCCATGCATTCAACGATGAATACTCGTCCGTGAGAAGTAGCTGTTGTATGGATACAGTCTATAACGTTTGTTGCGATGTCAACCGCACTCTGGAAACCGAATGTAACATCAGTGCCCCAGATATCATTGTCTATTGTTTTGGGTAGAGTGACGACATTAAGACCTTCCTCGGAAAGCATGTTGGCGGTTTTGTGTGTACCGTTTCCGCCGAGGATAGCAAGGCAGTCAAGCTTCATATCTGCATAGTGCTTTTTCATCTCTGCTACCTTATCAACGCTTGTTTCGTCAATAACACGCATAAGTTTGAACGGCTGTCTTGAAGTTCCGAGGAGAGTACCGCCTCTTGTGAGTATTCCCGAAAAATCTTCGGGCTTCATCAGACGATATTCACCATAGATAAGTCCTCTGTAACCGTCGATAATACCGTAGATCTCTACCTGATTGCCGTAATGCTCGTAAAGACCTTTGGCAATACCTCTTATTGCAGAGTTAAGTCCCTGACAATCGCCGCCGCTGGTAAGTATGCCTACTCTTTTCATTAATTAACACTCCTTTGCGGATAATTTGATACTGTAATAATCTTACAACAAAAATACGGATTTTACAATAAAATTTTATATATTTTTAATTATCATTTTCGGGAAGATTTTTCTTGAAGTTCTCACCTGTCAGCGGAACGAACTGGCGCTCCTCAAGAACAGTACTCTTTTTGAGTGCAAGTCTCTTTTTTGCTTCCTCATAGAATTCGTGCTGGCAGTTGTGGACTTTTTTGCCTCGTCTGTCCAAAAGCTTGTAGGTTGTGTCGGATTCCTGTATGCGTGTATTGAGAACGTCTTTGAGCATTGTTGATATTATGCCGAATGAGCGTTCCATAAGGTCCTTGTCTTCTATCGGGTAGATAAGTTCAACACGTTTGTCAAGATTTCTCTGCATCCAGTCTGCCGAGCCCATGTATATTTTTTTCATGCCGCCGTTTTCAAATATGAATATACGGCTGTGCTCCAGAAGCTGACCCACTATGCTTCGTACCTGTATATTTTCGCTTATTCCCTTTATTCCCGGTACAAGACAGCATATGCCTCTTACGATAAGCATTATTTTAACGCCTGCTTTTGAAGCGTCGTATAAAAGTCTTATTATTTCGGGATCGACAAGTGAATTTATCTTTGCTGTGATACCCGAGGGAAGACCTGCTTTTGCATTTTCTGTTTCGTTTATTATCATTTCTGCAAAGAACTGACGCAGACCTGTCGGGGCAACTTTCATTTTGTTATATACGGGCGGTGTTGAATAGCCTGTTATGACGTTGAAAAGGGAAGATGCATCTTCACCGAATTTTTCATTGCAGGTGAACATACCGATATCAGTATAGAAACGTGCGGTTATATCGTTATAGTTTCCTGTACCCATATGAAGATAACGCCTTATACCGTCCTGTTCACGCCTTACTACGAGTACTATTTTACAGTGTGTTTTAAGTCCTGCAAGTCCGTATATGACATGACAGCCGGCTTTTTCGAGCTTCTTTGCCCAGCCTATATTATTTTCCTCATCAAACCTTGCTTTCAGCTCAACAAGTACAGTCACCTGTTTTCCGTTTTCGGCGGCTTTTATAAGTGCGGCTATTATGGGTGAGTTTCCGCTGACACGGTAAAGGGTATGTTTTATAGCGAGTACATTTTCATCATTTGCCGCCTGATTTATGAATTTTATTACCGGATCAAAGCTTTCATAAGGATGATGAACCATTCTGTCTTTTTCACGTATCGCCGCAAAAATATCATCAAATCCGAAAAACTCTGACGGCGGATTTACAGGTATTATCGGCTTGAATTTCAGATCGTCAAGATTTTCAAGTCCGGCGAATTTTGAGAAGAATGTAAGGTCTAACGGTCCGGATACTTCATATATTTCTTCTTCCTCTACCTTGAGCATATCAACAAGAAATTCCCTTAATGCTTTATCGCACTTTGAAATTATTTCAAGCCTTACCGGATCGCCTCTCTGACGTTTTTTCAGTGAATGCTCTATTTCTACAAGAAGGTCATCTGCATCCTCGTCAATATCAAGGTCGGAGTCCCTTGTTATCCTGAAAGGACAGTAAGCCTGTATCTCATAAAGCTCAAAAAGATCGGAAAGATGGCTTATTATTATATCCTCAAGCATTACAAATGCTCTGCCCGTGTCGGACTTCACTTCAAAAAATCTCGGAAGTATCGACGGAACCTGAACTACTGCGAATACATCCTCGCCCTCGTTAAGAAGTCTTACGGCTATATTAAGGCTCTTGTTTGCAAGAAGCGGGAAAGGTCTTGATGTATCAACGGCAAGCGGTGTGAGAACGGGGAATATGAACTTGTCGAAGTATGTGTCAACACTCAGTTTCTGTGTTTTGCTAAGCTCCTTTATTTTGAGAAAACGGAGTTTGTGCTTTTTGAGTGCGGGAATTATTGAATGGTGCAGGCATGAGTACTGCTTTTTTGAGAACTCGTGTATTTTTGCAGTCAGCTTTTCAAACTGTTGTTGTGCAGTCATTCCGGAAGCATCAGGCTCGTTATGCTTTGAGTGCATCCTGTCCATTACGCCGGCAACACGTACCATGAAAAATTCATCAAGGTTCGAGGCTGTTATCGAAAGGAACTTTACTCTTTCGAGTACGGGATTATCCTTTTCAAATGCTTCTTCAAGCACACGGCTGTTGAAGTCCATCCAGCTCAGCTCTCTGTTATGGTATGGGAAATCGGGCGGAGAAAACAGCTTTACCGGTTTAAGTCCGGCATCCTCTTTGTTGAGCTTGCGTTTTTTGTTCTTTTGTGTTTTAGTCGTTTTTTCGTCATCTTTTTTCTTATCGCTCAAATTTTATCTCTCCTTGCGGTAATACCGCCGTTTGATTTTAATTATGTACATTATAACAAATGTTTTATGTAAATTCAATATTTTATGTAGAAAATGTCGCAGGCATGTAACTTTTAACTTTGATGCTTTCGGTCACATATATAATCGTCGGCTTTTTATTACTTTTGTATATTGAAAAGCGCTCTGTATATCTTGACGGGAAAATAAAATAATGCTATAAATAAATATATGATAAAACGAGGTGTGATGTATTTTGAATAATAACAATAACGGTTTTAACGGCAATTATAATAACAACGGCTATAATAACGGCTTTAACGGCAACTATAACAATAACGGTTACAATAACGGCTTTAACGGCAACTATAATAACAACGGCTACAATAACGGTTTTAACGGTGACTATAATAACAACGGTTACAATAACGGCTTTAACGGTGACTATAATAATAGCGGCTACAATAACGGTTTCAACGACAACTATAATAACAACGGATATAATAACGGTTTTAATAACTATGATAACATAAAGAGAGATCCGAATATACCGATTGAGATATACCGTGAACATCCTGATGCACGAATGGCTACAAAGAAAGACGGCATGGTAGTACTGATTATAGCTACTCTGATGGTTGTTGTTTTAGGTGTTCTCAGTGCTTTTATGATTATTTTTGTATATAATCAAGCAGCCGAAACCGAAAGAATAATTGGTTATAATGTTACAGTCGAGGGTACTGTTACCGATACATGGACAAAAAGAACCTCGTCAAGAAAGTCAACAACGACACACTATTATGCGTCATACAGGTATTTCTACAATAACAGCGGATATTTCGGAACTACAAAGATGAGTCGTGGAAGCCTTGTTGAGGGACAGAAGATCACCGTTTATGTTGATCCGAATGATCCGTCCTCTTCAAGAGTATTCCATGAAGGAAATGCCGCTTTTTTTGCCATATTGGTATCTGTATTTGCTTTTGTGCCTTTTGCGGCATGTTGGGTGATCGCACTGATAAAGTGTATTCAGTGCTGTCAGGGACGTATAGTTATATATAATAGAACAGGTATGAAAAAAGGCGGCAAGAAAGTATGGAAAAAAATAAAATAAGTGCATGATAAGCGGCACAGTTTTCTTTTGTACAAAGAAGGCTGTGCCGCTTTTCCTTTGAAATATCGTTTTTTTCTTACTTTCACGGAAAGAAAAAAGAGTGCTTTTATATTGACGAAATTGAATTATAATGCTATAAATAAATATAAGAATAAAATGAAATGTGTGATGCAGAATGAATAATGAAAAAAGCATAAACAGGAGAAATACGGATATACCTGCTGAAATATCCCGTAGACATCCCGATGCAAGAATAGCCACAAAGAAAGACTTCATGCCAAGACTGATCGTATCAACAATTATATTTATTATTATCTTTGCCGTTTGCGGATTATTGTTTTTCAGGCAGGAAACTTCAAGAGCCGAAACCGAAAGGATAATGAACCAGAATGTGACTGTTGATGGTGTTGTTACAAAAACATGGAAACATACAAGAAATATCAGCAAATCGGTAAGCACTACACATTATGCATCTTACAGATATTTTTATAACAGAAAATTATATACCGGAACAACAATTATGAGTGCGGGCAGTCTGAGCAAAGATCAGACTGTAACCGTTTATATTGATCCGGATGAGCCGTCGAATTCGAGGCTATTCCATGAAAGCATCTTTCCTGAGATAATGATTGCGGCAATAATTATTATTTGTATTGTTTATTTTTTGTTTCTGCTGAACAAGTGCCGACTGTGTTTTCAGGGACGCATTGTAATATATAAGCAAAAATGCCCTAACAGAGAGAATGATTTCAAGACGGTATGGAAAAAGATAAAATAAAAAAGGATGTGTGATATATTATGAACAATAACGATTATAATAATTACAACAATAATTTTAACGGGAACAACGGAAACTATAATAACGGATTTGACGGTTATTATAATAACAATAACTTCAATAACCTCAGTGAAAACACGAGAAATCCGAATGTACCTTATGAGATATACCGTGAATATCCTGATGCAAGAATTGCTACAAAAAAGGACGGAAAGACAGAGCTGATTATATCTACAATAATATGTATACTGGTTTTTCTGATATTCGGATTCCTGATGTTCCAGTCGTGGCTTTCAATATCGGAAACAGATAGGATAATGAACTGTAATGTTACAGTCGAGGGTACTGTAACGAATACATGGTCAAGTCTGAGATCGTCAGGCAAGAGCAAAAGAACAGTTTATTTTGCAACATACAAATATACATATAACAATACCGAGTACAAAGGAACAGTAGAAACCGGCATCTCAAGATACCATAAAGGTTATACTGTTACCGTTTATGTTGATCCGGACAAGCCGTATGATTCAAGGCTGTTCCGTGAAAGCAAACTGATAGAATATTTATATCTTATCATCATGGCACCGTTTGTTATATTCTGGTTCTTTGCTTTAAGAAAGTATATCCTTTGCTGTAAGGGGCGTATGGTAATATATAAGAGAAAATCCACGAATGGCTACAGAACCGTATGGAAAAAGATAAAATAAAATTTGGAATGTGGAAAGTGGAAAGTGGAATTGTTTGAGTTCCGCCGACTTTAATAAATACTGCCAGTGACCGGTATAGCTTTTTTAAGATGGCTGTACCGGTCTTTATATTTATAAAAATGATGTCAAAGACGATATTTGATGTTGACTTATAATGCAAAAAATTGTATGATATGTATATGTGCTGCATCAGCAATCTTTTAAATCAGAAAAAATCGGAGGTATTTTTTATGAAGCTTAATGGTTCTGAAATCATTGCCGAGTGTCTGCTTGAACAGGGCGTGGATACTGTATTCGGCTATCCGGGAGGTGCTGTACTCAATATATATGACGCTCTTTATAAATACAGCGATAAAATAACACACATACTTTCAGCTCATGAACAGGGAGCTTCTCATGCCGCTGACGGATATGCAAGAACAACAGGAAAATGCGGCGTTGTTATAGCTACATCAGGCCCCGGCGCTACAAACCTTGTAACAGGTATCGCAACAGCTTATATGGATTCTGTTCCTATGGTCGCTATAACAGGTAATGTGTCAAATGACCTTCTTGCCCGTGACAGTTTTCAGGAAGTAGATATAACCGGTATAACTCTCCCCGTTACAAAGCATAACTTCATCGTAAAGAATGTAGAAGACCTTGCAAATGTTATACGCAAGGCTTTCAGAATAGCTATGTCCGGCAGAAAAGGCCCTGTACTTATTGATATACCAAAGGATGTAACAGGCGCTGTATGTGAGTTTACACCCGAAAAGCCTGCCGAAACAAAAAATCCCCTTGTTTCATGCAAGTCAGACTTTGAGGCTGCTGCAAAGGCTATAAACAGCGCTGAACGTCCTCTTATCTATATGGGCGGCGGTGTTGTAAGTGCAGATGCAGAAAAAGAACTTCTTGCTTTTGCCGAAAAGATAGACTGTCCTGTTGCAACATCTATAATGGGACTTGGCGGCTTTCCGTCATCACACAGACTTTTCACCGGTACAATAGGTATGCACGGCGGTTATGAAACAGGTAAGGCTACAGATAACTGTGACCTTATCATAACAGTAGGTGCAAGATTCTCGGACCGTGTTGCAGGTGACAGAGAAAAATTCGGCAAGGAAGCAACTATTATACAGCTTGATATAGACAAAGCCGAGATAAACAAGAACGTAAAAATAAATTACAGTCTTGTAGGCGACCTTAAAGATACACTTGCAGGACTTACCGAGGCTGTTGAAGAAAAACGCCATGATGCATGGACAGCACAGGTAGAGGAATGGGGAAAGAATTCCAAGCTTTGCGAAACACCTGCATCAGATAATTATGCGCATCCCTATCATATAATAGACGAAGTAAGAAAGCTCACAAAGGACGATGATATAATCGTTACCGATGTAGGACAGCATCAGATGTGGGTGTCACAGGAATACAAGTTTGAAAAGCCGCGCTGCTGGTGTACATCGGGCGGACTCGGAACAATGGGTTACGGCATGGGTGCAGCAATAGGTTCAGCCGTTGCACATCCCGAAAAGAGAGTCGTACTCTTCACCGGTGACGGCAGCTTCCATATGAACCTCAATGAGCTTGCTACGGTAAGGTCATACAATCTCCCGATAGTTATAGTTGTTATGAACAATACCGTTCTCGGCATGGTAAGACAGTGGCAGAAGCTTTTCTACGGACATCGTTTCTCACAGACCGATCCTCACAGAAAAACAGATTTCGTTGCACTTGCTGAGGCATTCGGCGTAAAGGGTATGAGAATAAATAATGACAGCGAGGTATCTGACGTACTCAAGGCTGCATTCGACAGCGGCGAACCTGTTGTTATAGACTGCCGTATATCTCCCGATGAGAATGTTCTTCCTATGATACCTCCGGGAAAAACTGTTGATGATATGATTACGGAAATGGAGTGATAAGCATGAACAAACAGATAATAGGACTTCTTGTACATAACCATCCGGGTGTACTTCTCCGTGTTACAAGTCTTTTTACAAGACGTGGATTCAATATAGACAGCCTTACAGTAAGCCCTGCCGGAATAGAGGGCTATTCGAGAATGACTATCCGCATGAGCGGCGATGATGATCAGGTAGAACAGTTCATAAACCAGATGTTAAAGATAGTCGATGTAAAGACAGCCGAGGTACTTCCCGAAGAAAGCTCTGTAGCAATGGAGCTTCTTCTTGTGAAGGTAAGCTCTGACAGCGAAAGCAAAAATGATATAATCGCTGTTACATCATCATATCACGCATCACTTGTAAACATAGGCGAACATTCACTTACATTCAGGGCATCGGGTACTCCGAACCAGATAGACAAGCTTATAGAACAGCTTTCTGAATACGGTATAATCGAAATGGCAAGGACAGGAATTGCCGCACTTTCCAACGGTGACAAGTGTCTTTCAGACAAGCTTGATACAGAAGAATAATTGTAAGCACAGCAGACACGGCGGTTTTGCCGTGTCTGTTTTTGTATATTCGTATATGTTACAATAATCAAAAATTGCTTTACATAAAGCCTTTATTATGTTATAATATTATAAATTTATAAAATCTATTATCTTTTCGGAACAAACGGAGGTGTTCCTTATGCCTGTTGTAGCGTTCATAATATTGGGAGTTCTTCTCTGTGCAATCGGTGCTGTCGGTGTTATAAGATTCATCGTTGAAAACAGAAAACACAGTGATGAGGACGAAGATCCTGTAAATGTACTTGAAACAATGTCACGGCTTGCTACAGGAGATATTACAAAAGCTTTTATATGTGAATATACGGTTTCAGGCGGTGTCGAAAATGAGTACATGATGCTCAGACTGGAATATACTTCCGGTAATAAGGCTCTTTTCAGGTATAAGAAAAAAATATCCGATGATGAGATGATAAAGGAAAAATATACTGTTCCGTCATCCGTTGCTGATAAGATAATGGATATATACAGGAAAAACAGGATCGCTGACTGGGGTATGCTGAAAGAAAATGATGATATATCCCTTGATGTGCCTGCAACTTCCGTACAGTTCATTACCTGTGACGGTGAGTTTGTTTTTTCAAATGAAACAGAGCTTCCTAAAAAGAGTGAGGGTGTCATAAAGGAAATATATGACGTTCTCAGTGCCAACATAAAAACAGAATCTGAAAAAGGAGAGGACTGATATGGGACTTTTCGATAACGTAGGAAATAACTCAGCTAATGAACCGAAAGCCAATACACAGGGCGGCAACCGTACTGTTGATGTTGTTTTTTCAGAACTGCCCGAAAGCTTTGAGGACTTCAAGGCACTTCCGCAGGCATCGCTTTTATCACCGTTTGATACAGCGGCACTTACTGTACTTGCATTTTGCTTCTATCCGCAGGATAAAGAAACAGCCCTTGCAATGATAGACTATTTAAGAGGTCCGAGACCGCTCAGCAATTATGACAAGTCATTTATCGCAGACAGATTCAGGGACAGTGACTATGTTCCGAGATCATATTTCAGCGGTGCAGTTCCGCAGAATGACTATCTGCCTTCACAGCCTTATACAATAAAGGTATCCGAAAATCCGTATTCATACGAAACCGAAAACTATGCCAAGCTGTTTCTTACATCGGGCGGTGCAGACAGTCCGAGATATGTACAGCTCCGCAAAGCCAAAGACGGAAAATGGTATCTCTGGGAGCAGTTCATTCTTGTGGGAATACGTCAGCCCGAAAGTACAAACCCATGGGCTTAAACAATGTACAATGTGCAATGTGCAATGTGCAATGTGCAATGTGCAATTAACAATTAATGATCAGGAGAGAAATTATGGATATAAGAATTATTGACGCTGCCCAAATTACGGCAAGCGTCAAAAAGCTTTTTATGGATATGAATTATTTTATCGGAAATGATATCCTTGACGCACTTCATAATGCACGAGAAAATGAGGTATCACAAACAGGTAAAAGTGTGCTTGACCAGCTTATCGAAAATCATAAGATAGCATCAGCCGAAGAAGTCCCGATCTGTCAGGATACAGGAATGGCAGTTCTGTTCGTTGAATACGGTGAAAAAGTCGTTATAGATAACGGCAGCTTTGAGGATGCTGTTCAGGAAGGTGTAAGACAGGCTTATATTGACGGCTATCTTCGTAAATCTGTTGTCAGCGATCCTGTTTTCGACAGGGTAAATACTAAGGACAATACTCCGGCGATAATTTATACCGACATTGTAAAGGGTGACAAAATAAGAATACTTGCCGGCTGTAAGGGCTTCGGAAGTGAGAATATGTCGGCTGTGAAAATGCTCACACCGTCAGCCGGTATCGAGGGCGTTAAGAAATTCATAATGGATACCGTGAAATATGCAGGACCTAATCCCTGTCCGCCGATAGTTGTCGGAGTAGGTATAGGCGGCACATTTGAAAAAGCTGCTATGCTTGCAAAGAAAGCAACACTAAGACCTATCAATACGGATAATCCCGATGAAAGATATGCCGCTCTTGAAAAGGAGCTGCTTGAGGAGATAAACAAAACAGGTTTCGGGCCTGCCGGACTTGGCGGAAAATATACGGCTCTGGGCGTTAATGTAGAAACATTCCCGACACATATTGCCGGAATGCCTGTTGCAGTAAATATCTGCTGTCATGCGGCAAGACATAAGGAAACCGAGATATAAGGGAGGACTGACAATGAAAAGAATACAGCTTCCGCTTACAGATGATGTTATAAAGGAGCTTCATGCCGGTGACAGTGTACTTATAAGCGGCTCTGTCATAACAGGACGTGATGCGGCTCATAAAAGGCTCTATGAACTGATAGAAAAAGGCGAACCGCTGCCCGTTGATATACAGGGTGAAGTTATATACTATGTAGGGCCTGCACCGGCAAAGCCCGGTCATGCGGTAGGCCCTGCCGGTCCTACTTCAAGTTACCGTATGGATAAGTACACTCCGGCACTTCTTGACAGAGGACTTAAAGGCATGATAGGCAAGGGCGCAAGAAACAGTGAGGTAATAGACTCAATGGTAAAGAATGGTGCAGTATATTTTGCCGCAATAGGCGGTGCGGCTGCGCTTATCTCAAAGAGTATTAAAAAATCAGAAGTACTCGCTTATGAAGATCTTGGAACAGAGGCTATCTATCGTTTTGAGGTCGAGGATTTCCCTGCAATAGTCGTTATAGACTCTAAAGGTGAAAGCGTTCTTGTTACGTCATAAGGTCTGTTCTTCACAGCGAGCATTACTATAAGATACAGTGATGTCAGAAGGAGTGTGAAGCTGCACCCTGACGATATGAGTACATAAAAGCCTGCAAGTGCAAGCGGAAAAAGTATGATGAGAGATAATATATTTATTATTTTCAGTGCTTTGTCCGGCGTATAAAAGTATGACAGCACTATAAGGAGTGCCTGACCGCCGTCGAGAGAATCTACGGGCAGAAGATTGAATGCACCGAGAGTTATGTGTGATGCGGCAAAAAACATACAAAGCTGTGAACCGGTGAGCATATAAATAATACAGCCTGCCGCCGCCGATATGAAATTCACCGTTACGCCTGCAAGCGTTATTATGATATCCTGTTTTCTGTTTCTTACGGCTTTGTGTGTGTCCGTTATGGCTATATCGAAAAGTGTCAGCTTTATAGTTTTCGGTGATGAATGAAAATATCTCATAGCCGCAAGATGTCCGGCTTCGTGCATAACAGCCGATATGAAACATATCAGTACCGACATTGTTGTATCGAATACGACAACGGCTGTCATTACGGCAACGAGCGGAAAGCTTACTTCAAAATTTATACTGCCGGCTCTGAATCTCATGTGTTATCAGCACCTGAGCCTGATTCAGAGCCGGTATTTTTTTGCTGTTCACCGAAAATTATTCTGCTGACCTCGTTTATGTCGATATTCTCGGAAAAGGGGAGAGGTGTTCTTGAAAAGTCAGGTATAACGGAATTGTTGTAAAGCTCGAAATAAACAGTCGCTGTATTTGCATACAGTTCACCGCCGACAGTTTTTAGTATAAAAGCCGCCGCAATTACTGTTATGCACAATATTATCTGTACTATCGTAAGAAGCTGTTCCCTCACAAAGCCCATATAATCACCCTTAATAAAATGTGGAATGTGGAAAGTGGAAAGTGGAATTGATTTCAATTTAGAACTTACAAATTAATAATATGTTTATTATTGTTATGATATACACAAAAAAGCTGTACAGCAGACAATGAAGTCTGTTGTACAGCTCTAATTTTAAATTACACATTGTACATTGCACATTGTACATTGTACATTGATTTTAGACTCCGATTGAGATGGAGGATACGGGCTTGTCTTCGTAGATACGCTCGATAGCCTCGGCAAATACGGGAGCAACAGGAAGAATAGTGAACTTGTCAAGCATCTTATCCTGAGGAATGGAGATAGTGTCGAGGAGGATAAGCTCCTTGATAACACTCTTGTCGATTCTGTCAATAGCAGGACCTGAAAGAACCGCATGTGTAGCACCTGCGTAAACCTCTGTAGCACCGCCCTTTTCAACAACAGCCTGTGCAGCGTTGCAGAGAGTGCCTGCTGTATCTATCATATCATCAACGAGGATGACTTTCTTGTCTTTTACCTCACCGATTATGTTCATTACTTCTGAAACATTTGCTTTCGGACGGCGTTTGTCGATAATAGCTATAGGACAGCCAAGTCTTGTTGCAAAGTTTCTTGCTCTTGTTACAGAACCGAGATCGGGTGATACAACAACATAATCATTGGTATTTTCGCCGATCTTCTTTTTGAAGTGGTTGGCAAGTATGGGTGCGCCTACAAGGTGATCAACAGGGATATTGAAGAAACCCTGTATCTGTGCAGCGTGGAGATCCATTGTAAGAACACGGTCAGCACCTGCTGTAGTGATAAGATCTGCAACCAGCTTTGCGGATATCGGATCTCTTGCCTTAGCCTTTCTGTCCTGACGTGCATAGCCAAGATACGGAATAACGGCTGTTATGCTTGCGGCAGACGCACGCTTCATAGCGTCTATCATAATGAGAAGCTCCATAAGGTTGTCGTTGACAGGAGCACATGTAGACTGTACGATAAAGCACTCCGAACCTCTTACTGACTCGTGGAGTGAAACTGCCACCTCACCGTCACTGAAACATGTTACCTCAGACTTGCCTACGGGTATTCCAAGACATGCAGCTATCTGCTGAGCAACAGCTCTGTTGGAATTACAGGTAAAGATCTTGATATCCTTGCCGTGAAAATTCATTTAACTCGTCCCCCAATATTTTATTGCACCGATTTAAAAATCGGTTTGTTCCTGCTTCTGCACCATGCAAAAGACGTTAACCATACTTTTTATTTTAATACTGTTTTGTTTAAAAATCAAGGCAAAAAGGCGGTTATGGTCGGATAAAATAAAATTATTGTATCTTTTGCAAAAAAACGTCGTTAAAAAATGAAAATATGATTTATTATGCACAAAATCATTATTGTTATTCCACGATTTCTTTATTTTTGAAACATCCGCACGTCAGACATACATTGTCCGATATTTTACAACTGTCTATAAGTGCGGCAGGGCCAAGCTCGCAGAAAGAACCGACAGCGGTTTTTCCACGTATTACAGTTGATGGAAGTATAACTGTGTTTGCGCCTATCTGGACATCTGTGCCGATGATAACGCCGTCAGTACAGGGAATGCCAACGCCGTTTCGCATGTGTGCTTCAAGCACTCTCATTCTTGCTATCTCGTTGAGCTGTGCAAGCTGTACACGGTCGTTTGCGCCGAGTACTACATCCGAATTTTCGGCTTTATAGGCTATAACGCTTTTGCCGCGGTTTTTGATTATCTCTATTGTATCTGTGAGATAGTATTCGGCTGTTTTTGCGCTTTTGGTAAGCTTTCCGAGTGCGTCTATAAGCATATCCGTATCAAAGCAGTATGCACCCGAATTTATTTCTTTTATTTTGCGTGTTTCGTCATCAGCTTCTTTTTCCTCGACAATAGCCTTGAGTGATATGGCGTCATCGGCTCTTACTATTCGTCCGTAACCTTTTGGCTCGTCTATCTCAGCGGTTATTACAGTACAGGCTGTATCTTTTCCCGCTTCAAATGCGGCTGTTATTACATCGGAAGATATAAAGGGAGCATCACCGCCGAGAATTATTATTTTTTGTCCTCTGTGAGCTTCAAGAAAGCT